>DATJOA010000213.1:0-19913 GCA_035507635.1 Candidatus Acidiferrales bacterium | reverse complement strand
TTCGCCGCTTTCACCTCTTCGTGCGCCTGCGTGTCGTAACGGTTATCCGTGAAAAAGATACTGCGGGATTCCTCGACCAGCAACAGTCCGGCGCTGCCGGTAAATCCGCAAAGGTAGCGGATATTGGGAAGATGGCTGATGAGCAACCCGTCGAAGCGGGTCGTGGCGAGATGCTCGCGGAGCTTTGCCTGGCGCGCGCGGAAATCCATTTCCGAGAGTGTAAAGGCAGCAGCGAGCAATGAGCAACGAGGAGTGGGCTACAGCAACCCCTACGGGATCATAAATTTCTCACGGCTCGTTGCTGGTGGCTCACCGCTCGCCAAAAACAAAACCGCCGGCCTGACAGTTTCATCAGGCCGGCGGAATTAGTTCGTTACTCGCGACTCAGGACTCGCGACGAGCTATGTCTGAATGATTCGCGGAGTGATGAAGAAAATCAGCTCCTGGTTGTTCGTCTGCACCTGCGTATGCTTAAACAGGTTACCCAGGATTGGTATATCACCCAGCAGCGGCACTGCGTTGATGTTGATCGAGTTCTGCGTCTGGATGACGCCGCCGATCACCACCGTTCCGCCATCGGTCACCAGCACCTGCGTGGTGGCCTGCTGCGTGATCAGTTCGGGGTTGCCCTGCACCTGTTGCGCGAAGTTCGGAGTCGTGTTCTCCACGTCCACGTTCAGGAAGATCGTGTTCTCCGAGGTGATCTGCGGAGTCACGGTCAACCGCAGGAACGCGTCGACGTAGGTAACCGTCGGAGGACCGCCCAACTGCGCCTGCGTCACGATCGGAACCCGCACGCCCTGCTTGACCAGAGCCTGAATATTGTTCTGGGTTACGACTCGCGGACGCGACAGTACCTTCAGCAGGCCGCGCGATTCCGCCATCGATAGCACAGCGTCAATTCGCACCGTGTTACTCGCATTGACGAAGGTCAAGCCGCTGCTCGGCGAGGTCGATCCCAGGTTCGAGAACAACGGGATGGAAGATCCCGTCGTGGACCCGCTCGATGTGCCCGGAACCGTGATGTAGCCCGGCGTCAGGCCGCCGACCGTGGTCGGCGAGGAACCGGCAGACGCGTTGCCGCCGATGGCGCTGTGTCCGTTGCCCCAGCCGAAGCCAAGCTGCGTGCCGATATCGCGCGCAAACTGCCGCGTCGCGGCCACAACCCTGGCTTCGATTTCCACTTCCTGCGTCTTGCGATCCAGCTGCGTCAGGAGGCGGTCGATCACTGGAATCACTTTCGGAATGTCGCTGACGATCACGGCATTCGTGCGGTCATCCGCCACTACATCGCCGCGCTGCGACAGGAACTTCTTGACTGTGACGATTACGTCCTTCGCTTTCGCGTAGCTGAGGAAGCGCGTCACCGAAACTTTCTCGACGGCCAGCGCTTCGGATTCGATCTGGGCGCGCCGGGCGTCCGCTTCGTGCTTCAGCGTCTCAACCGTCGCGATGCGCAGAACGTTGCCTTCCAGTTCGCGCGCCAGGTCATTGTTCTTGAGCACGATGTCGAGCGCCTGATCCCACGGCACGTCATCCAGAACGATGGTCAACGTTCCGTGCACGTTCGGATCGAGCACGACATTCAACCCGCTGATCTCGTGAATCAGACGGAAGAAATCTTTCAGGTCGACGTCTTTCAGGTTGACCGAGATCGGCTCCCCGGTATACTTCGGGCCCGCCACGGCGTTTCCCTGCGCGTTCTGCGCCTTCTGCTCGGCCGCCAGATTCACCGCCGGCGTGATGCCGGTGGAACTCTGCGAATTCGAAGTGGAACTCTCCGCCTGCGCCGAGTTCATGCTGACTGGCAGCAACTGCGCCGCAGTCTTGTCGGAGAACAGGGCCGCCGCTTCCCCGGCACGAACAGCCGGGTCGGCAGCAGGCTGGTCCTTCACTTCGCTCTTTGCCTTGTATGACGGCTCGACGAACACGAAGTCGTTGGGCGAGGTTGCGGAGACCGGCTTCGCCGCCGGCGCCGCCGCCGGAACCTCCATCACTCGCGGCGAGAAGGGTGACATCGGCTTGCTCGCGGCAGCCGGTGCAACCGGAGCGACATTCTTCGCCTCGGCCGCATTGGGATGCAGCGTGAGCACGAGCTTCCCGGCCGGACCCGGAGTCAGGTCATAGGCGCAAGCCTTCTCCAGATCGACCACGATGCGCGTCGTCGGATGCGCCTGGCCGTTCATGCCAATGCGAACATCCTTGATGCCCTCGGAGTCAACCGCGATGTGTTTCTGGCCGGTCGCCATGACAGTTTCCGGCAGATCCACCACCACGCGGGCGGGCGAGTCCAAAGTGCTGAGCTTCGGTGTCACCGTTCCGCTGGAGCTCATTTCGACCCGGATGCTATCCGCGTCGCGGACTACGTTCACTCGATCGAGCTGTACCGGTGTCTGCGCAGCTGCGCCTGCCACCAGCACCAGCAACGATACGAACATTGTCATTTGTTGCTTTCGCATTTCGCCTCTCCCCACCCGCGGGCCTGGCCCGCGTGTCCTTCTTGCAACTTGATTTCGGCGTCCCGCTGGGTCCGCCGTTACTGCCTAAACCGCCGGCGTGAAGATCCTCTTCACCACTTCATGCGTGAACGGCTTGCCCAGCTTGTCCTGGACTGTCTCCGAGAACGTGACTGAGTCTCCCGTAATCTTCACAACGTATCCGTTGAATACGGGATCGTTTTCCCGCAGGAAATATGCTTTGTTCATATTGTTCGTGACCACCGCGATGAATCCGGTATCGGACTTCACCACGCCGCGAAGGTTGATCGAGCCGATCTCCAGGCACTTCTTCCCCGTCGAGCAACCCGAGCCCGCTTGCTGTACAACCGGGCTGAAGAATGGATCGCGCTTCCCGTTCATGGCCCACTTCTTCTCTTCTGCCTTCGGAGCGGCTGGTTTCGCAAGAGCGTCGGAAGGTGCCGCGTCCGGAGCCGCAGGCGCAGCGGGTTTCGCCGCGACCACGGTCTTCGGCTGCTGCTTCGAAGTCTGTTTTGCCGGAACACTCGCCTTTGGCGCCGCCGCCTTCGCTTCAATCATCTTGGCCGCAGCGGGCTGAGCAGGAGCCGGTTTGACTGGAGCCGCTTTCGCGACCTCAATCTTCGCGGGGCTGGCGGCCTTGGCAGGCTCCCTTACGGGAGCAGCCGCAACCTTTACCGGAACCAGCTTCGCTTGCTTGGGCGCCGGAGCAGGAGCCGACTTGGCAACCGTCGGAGCCGCTCCCTGCGTGTGCAGGGTCAGGATTAATTTTCCCGCTGCGCCCGGCGCGATCTCGTACGAAAGCGCCTTCTCCAGGTCGACGACGACGCTCGTGGTCGGAGGCGTTTTGCCGTCCATCCCGATGCGAACTCCCTTTACACCGTCGGTGCCAACAGAAATCTTGTTTTGCGCGCTGGCTACCACCGTCTCCGGCAGCTCTACCACTACGCGGGCCGGCGAGCTCAGCTTGCTCACTTTCGGCGTGACGTCGCGGGTCGAGCTGATTTCGACCTGAATGCTGTCGCCGCTTGGAACCACGTTGACGCGCTTCAGTTCGTTACTCTCCGAAGCAGCCGCAGCAGCCTTTGCCGGAACCGTTGAGGCCTTCGCTCCGGGAATTGCTGCCGCCTTCACGGCGGGCGCCGGAGCTCCGGGAGCCGGCTTACTCTCCGCCGTTCCTGGGTTAGCCTGCTGTTGCTGCAGCGACTTCACAGCGCTGCGCGCCTGATCGATGGCGTCCGCCTTCTGTCCCCAGGCCCCGCCCGCCATCATGGAAATTGCCAGAATACCTGTCGTCAGCTTCATAGCCGTCTTCATAGGTGTTCCTACTTCTTCGCCGCGGTTCCGGATTTAGCTCCGGCGCCGCCAGGAGGTGTCAAATCGTGACTGAAATATGTCGTTGCCGTGAAATTCGCTACCACGCTTTCGTTCGGGGCGTACTGATAGGTGTGCTTCAGCTTTGCGGCCGAGGGATTTTTCGTGGTCGCCACCAGCAGCCCGCTGACGTTCACAATCCGTTCCAGCTTGCTCACGCGATCGAAGAATCCCAGCATCGAGTAGTACGGCCCGTCCAGTTCCATCGTGAAAGGAACTTCCGTGTAGTACTGCTGCGACTTGGTGTCCATGGCAGAATACCGGCGAAGCTCCACGCCCGCCTTCTGCGCCTCGGCGTCCATCATGGTGATGAAGCCGTCGATCTGTTTTTCGTCAGGAACGATGCGCTGCTCGATCTCGAGCTGCTGCTTGAGCTCGGTGAGCTGCTGCTCGATCTGCTTCAGCTTGGGCCGATAAGACTCGAGCTCGTTGTTCTCCCGAATCTTCGCTTCCAGGGCATGCTGCGCAGCCTCGTTCTTCTCGTCCTGGCTCTTGAATACCGTGAAGTACAGGCCGGCCGTTACTACGGCCCCGCCCAGGATTACGGCCGCCCATTGCTTGATGCCCGACAGTTCGCTAAAGTTCGCCATAGGTCCGCCTCTACGACTTTCCCTTCTCGCAGGTCAGCGTGAACTGAAACGCCTGCATGTCCTTTACCTGCTCATCCTGATACGTTTCCTTGATCTCAACCGCCTTGAAGAACCCGGTCTTCTGCAGGTTCGCGATCAGATTTGCCACCGCGTCCGCGCTCAGCGCCGTGCCTTCCAGGTTCACGCTCGCCCCGGTGTCGTCCATCTTGCTGAGCCACACCGCTTCGGTGTTGTTCACGGTCTCACCCAGCATGGCCAGTAGAGTGACGGGGCCGGTCTGGTTTTCGCGAAGCTTATCGATCACGTCCACGCGCCGTTTGTAGTTGTCGGCCTGCGTCTGCCGCTCGAGGAACCGTGCCTTCACGTCCGCCAGTTCGCGGTTCTTCAGCTCGGCTTGCGTCATCTTCTTGTCGATCTCTTTCGAGACGTGATCCAGACGGTACCAGTAACCGGTATTGAACAATCCCGCAAGGATGAGCACGACCAGCACTTTCAGCGTGGGCGACCCCATGCTGCCCATTTCCATCACGGGCATCGACGGACCGCTCCCGCCGCTGCCGCGTTTGCCCTTCCCCTTGTTCGTTTCGAGCAGATTGATTTTGATCATAGGGATTCAAAGCTCCTCAGGGCCAAGCCCACCGCGACTGCCATTTGCCCGGGATTCTGTTCCACCAGCTCCGCCCCGTGTCCTTCGATCGGAGGCGTAACCCGCTGAAATGGATTCAGCAGTTCCACAGGCATCGAGAACTCTTGCCGCAGCGCTTCCATCAGGCCGGGCACTTTCGACGATCCCCCCGCCAGGTAGATCTTCTCGATGTGCTCGCCCGCCGCGCTGGCGCGGAAGAAGTCGAACGTCTTCTGAATTTCCAGCACGATGATCTCGGTCACCTGCTGCAGAATCGGCTGCTTCGCGTCTTCGCTGACCGTACCCACCTTGTTGCCCAGCTTCAGCGATTCGGCATCTTCAAAGCTCAGGTCCAGCTCTTTTTGCAGCGAGTCGGTGTACTGATGACCGCCCACGCTGACGTCGCGCGGGAATAGCGGCGTCGTGCCTTTCACGATGTTGATGTTCATCACGCTGGCGCCCAGATTCAGAAGCGCCACTACCTGCCCCGGCGCCGGCTGGTAGTTGTACTCGTAGCAGTTCTGCAGAGCCAGCGCGTCGATGTCGACAATAGCCGGCGTCCGTCCTGCCATCGAGAGTACGTTGGTGTAGTTCAAAATCTTGTCCTTCTTGACTGCGACCAGAAGAACATCCATCTGCGGACTGCCCACTTCATCGGACAAAATCTGATAGTCCAGGCTCACATCGGCCAGATCGAAGGGAATGTGCTGCGCCGCTTCCTTCTCGATCGTCTCGGCCAGTTCCTGATCGCTCATCGATGGCAGCGAGATCTTCTTCACGATCACCGAGTGACCGCTCACCGCGGTGGCCACGGCCTTGGTCTTGATCTGGTTATCGAGAAACAGCTTCGAGATCGCGCTCGATACCGTCCCCGAATCCACAATCATGGAGTCCACCACGATGTCCGACGACAGCGGTTCCAGACCGAGGTGCGCCACTTCAATCTGACCACCCTTCTTTTTCAGCTCCACCGCCTTGATGCTCGAGGAGCCCACATCCAGGCCAACTATGGACTTCGATCCGAATCCAAACATGTGCCCACCTTTTCGTGACGCAGGCTCCAGGGCCCGCGTCCGTTTTTCCTAAACTTGTCCAGCCGCCTTCACTGCCGCTTTCGGCTTCCGCTTCGGCTGTGGTTCCATCTCGCTCGACTTCTCTTCCATCCACTGATCCAGCCGCGACTTCTTGAAGCGCCAGCGATTCCCCAGCTTGAACGCGGGAATCTTCTGCTCGCCGACGTACTTGTACAGCGTGTCCGGACTCACGCCCAGATATTGCGACGCCTGGCGGATATTCATCACTTCTCGCGAGTCGGCCATAGTTCCCTTTGTCTTTTCCTCAGAACCATCCCGCCTGCGCCCCGGCGCTGCGGGCTTTTCTCGGGATATTCCTTCACCCTCTCTATCGGCTCCGAGGGCTTTCGTGTCCCGAGCATATATCAGCCCCGAAAAACCCCGGCTCAAAGCGAATGTCCGTGTTTTTCCGGGATTTTTGCCTGTTTTTTGGAAAATCAGAAAGGCGGGAAAGAGACTACAGTCTATATGTTGTGGTTCGCTGCAGCAAAAGCACTACATCTAGCTACCAGCCAAGCCGCGGCGGGCAGTCATCCGGGAATCGGTAACTGAAGTACTAGGCACGGTACGGAGGTACTATATCGCTTGCTCAAGCCCTTGATTTTCAGGGATCTCCCTCGGATTGTTTCATCCGTTCCCTTCGTTACTGAACGTCGACTACCTTGCCATTGAAGAATGTAACTTTTAGGTCTTTGTACACGTAAATCTGCTTCGGGCCCAGGTTCACGATTTTCGCCGGCTGCCCCAGCGCGCCCTGCACCTGGTCGGTCGTCATCCCCATCTGAATGGTTTCGGGTTGGGCCTGTTGCTGCCCCTGCGGATCCCCCTGTCCTTGTCCCTGCTGGCCTTGTCCTTGATCCTGGCCTCCCTGTTGCTGGCCCTGGCCCTGGTCCTGTCCGCCGGAGTCGTCGCTGATCGACAGAAGTTGTCCAATCGTGTCCTCCACGTCTCCCGCGCTCGCCTTCGCCAACGAGCCCTTCGGAAACACGAATGCGATTTGCGCCTTATTCGCCGTCGGCGGATCCGTGTTGTTGCACTTGTCGCAGGCAATGATATCCATCACGACTTCGTCTTTGTCCAGTTTCACGTCGATCTTCGTCGGGTAGACTTTGTCTTTTGCCTGGAAGAGATGCGTCGTCTGTCCTTGCGACTGAGTCTGCGAAAAATGTCCAAAGAGTTTCTGCCGGCCGGCGACCATCAACGCGTTCGGCGAATGCACGGTTCCGCCCTCGTACTTGGTCGTCAGAATCGTTTTGTCGGAATACGGAACCCCCAGAATTCCCCCCTTCTGGATGGCCAGAAGAGTTCCAGGATCAACGACCGACACTCCGCTGGTGTCCGATCCCACTTTCACCAGCTTGTACTGCGCGGCCAGCTGCTCCTGAAGCGTGGGAGCCTGCGCCAACGTTGGCGCGGCAAATGCAAGAACCATCACCAGTGCTAGAAATACGCCACTCAACTTCTGCGACATCGTGGAACCCTCCTGCAGATTCTTCTGTCGTGTTCGTTTGTCGTATTCGCTTTAACGGAAAAGGCAAACACCTAAAGCTGCAACTTGGGGGAGGATCGGGGAAGCACCGCGACGATGCTCCCCCTGCAATTCGTTCTGCTTCGTTACTGCGTGCCGCCGGAGTCTGAGCCCGCTTCCTGCTTGACCTCGGACTCGGTTTGGTCAGCCGCGCTCTGCTGGTCTTGCAGCGTCTTTTCAACGCTCTTATCCGGAGGAGGAGCCGGAACGTCTCCACTCGTCGTGCCGGTGTCGGGCGCTTTCGGCAGACCGGCAGTTCCTTGCTTCTTCGCCAGATCCGCCATTCCATCTTTCAGTTGCTCGCGGAAACTGTTGTACATCTCCTGTAGATCGTCGGTCGATACCGGACCCTCGGTCCCGATCGCGCAATCATTCTTGCTGCTGGCCACGACTTTTACGTTCACGTTGCCGTCGTTATCGGGCGCGTCGGTAGTCCGCTCGATCACGTCGCCTTGCGAGAGCGCACATTCGTTATTGTCTGCGCCCACCAGACTCAGATCGGAGGAGACCAGGAACGTACGGAACTTCGGATCCAGCGCCGGCGGAGCTTCATTCGAGTTTGCCGGTTGACCTCCGGAAGCGTTTGAACCCGTATTTCCCTTCGCCGCGTCCGCCTGCTCCTGGGCAATGGTCGCTTTCACTTCTTCTGAAAGGGCATTCTTCACTTCAGGACTCATCTTGGCCGGTGCTGCGTCAGCCGGCATTCCCACAAGGCTGGCTACCAGCGTGCCGTCAGCCGCATTCGGGCCGAGCCACGCGCTCGCCGCCTGCGCCTCGTAGGCTGCCTGCAAACTGGCCGCAACCATGAAATCCGCCAGCCAGAATGCAGCTGACGGATATACCGGGTACGGTGCATAGTACGGACCGTAGTAGCCGTACCATGGCGCCCCGCCCCATCCCCAGCCGTAATACACCGGTGCCGGCCACGGGTTGTAGGCCCAGCCGTAATACATCGGGTGATAGTAATAAACCGGATAGTAGCCGTAGTATGGCCGTCCGCCCCAGTAATAGCCGCGATAAACGCCCGTTCGATAAACGCCGTGATAGTAATACGTGCGCGAGTAGTACGAGTGCCCGCCACGCACCACGTAGGCGCGCTGTACGTAGCCGCCACGGTGTCCAACCGATACGACCCGCGCTCCATTGTGCATGCTCACAACGCGCCGGTCTCCATGCAAGCCGCGGTTAATCTGCATGCCATTGCGGTTCACGGAGCGAATCTGGCCATTCGGACGAATGCTCGCGTTTCCTCCTCCACGCAGCGAAACCTGCCGCCCGGGCGCAGCGTGAGCACCGGGACGCCCCGCATTCATTCCGCCGTTATGTCCCATGGCGTTATTCCGCCCGGTGTTGTTCATGCCGCCACGATTATTGTTCATCGAGCCGCGGTTGTTGTTCATGTTGCCGGGACGCCCCGTCGTGTTGCCGCTGGAGTGTCCCATGTTGTTACTGTTGCCGCCCCGGTTCATGTTGCCGTTGGGGCGTTGCGTGTTCGAGTGCTGCTGATTATTCGGAGCCTGGTTATGTGCAGGAGCGCCGGCATGGGGCGCAGGCGCGGCCTTCGGAGGAGGACTGGAGCTTTTCTTCTGCTGGGCGCAAACCACCACCGCCGTCAGCAGCAAGGCCAGCAGGATACTTCCTCGAAAACTATTTTCAGGGACTGCAAAATTCATCAACTTCATTTGGAGACTCCTCGACGCGAAGGTCAATTGAACGCCACTCAAGGCGAAACTCGCCGCTTTCTGCGGCAAGAAAAACTCAGCTTTTGTTCGGGGCCCGAAAACGAGAAGACGTTAGGACGAGATCATCGAATCCAGGGACACGGCACTTCCCAGAACCCGTCCTGTGGCGGACAAACGTTATCAAAAGCCGGAGATCGGCGCAACTTGTTTTCTGGGATCGCCCTTCTACCTTCTCCGCCACTGCGTTACTCTATTGCTTCTGTTCGTGGAGGAACGCTTGCGCTATCTCGATCGTCTACAACCGCTCGCCCTTCTTGTCATGCGCCTGACTGTTGGCATCATTATGGTCGCGCATGGATATCACAAAATCTCCGGCGGCCTGCATCATTTCGCCCAGTTCGTCGGCAATCTCGGCATCCCCGCTTGGCTCGGCTATGTATCCTTTTGCGCCGAGTTCATCGGAGGCCTGCTGATCCTGGTCGGGCTCTTCACCCGTCCCGCGGCGCTGGCCATCTGCATCGACCTGGCCGTCGCCATTTGGAAAATTCACTGGCACAACGGCCTCTTGGGCGCCCCCGATCGTCCCGGCATCGAGTTCCCTCTCGCCGTCGCCACTCTCGCCTTTGCTCTCATCTTTTTTGGCGCAGGAGCGATCTCCGTCGATCACGTCCTCCGCGGTGGGGGAACCGGGGCCTCACGGCGAATCTGAAGCTGTATTCGGCCCGACCCCACAGCAACTTGTACTCTGGCTCGGGGTTTGATCCCAAGGTTCGGCCGGCGGGGAAGTGTCTGTGCTAATACGTTCCTTGGACCTCCGAATTGAATTCCACGGTCACTTGTATTTATGATGGGTGACTGGCATACGCTTGCATCCAAATGGTTTGCGGTCGCATCCTACTGCGAACCAGGGTTCACATCGAGGAGGTTCCTTTGAGAAAGTTCGCCTTCTTTGCGGCCGTCTTCACGTTTTTCGCTCTCACAAATTTCGCCTCCGCGCAGCAAGGTGACGCCATGCTCGGGTTCGGTACCATGTTGGCTCCGGGCGCAGCTGCTTGCGGTGAAGCCAATACCACGAATCTGACTTGTCCCGAGCGCGGCGGCCTCTATACCAATATCAGCGCCGACGTCATCTTCCACCGGCGCGTGGGTATCGGCTTCGACGCCGCCTGGCGGACGATCGGAGATTTCGCAGGCCTTGGACAGGCCTATCGTCCGATCCTTTTCGACTTTAACGGCGTTTATCAGCCAAAGTTGAGCAAGAAAGTTGGCGCCGACCTGTTCGCCGGTGTCGGTTGGCAGACCACCCGCTTCTATAGTTACCAACCCACGTACTCCTGTTATGCGTTCGGCGCCTGCTATGTGAGTTCCAACCACTTCCTCGTGGATCTGGGCGGCGGCATCCGCTACTACGTTTGGGGTCACGTGTTCGTTCGTCCCGAAGCGCACTTCTACCACGTCCTCAACAATACCGACGTTTTCACTTCGGGCAATATCGTCCGCGTAGGCGCGTCCATCGGGTACACTATCGGGCCGGACTAAACTGAAGGCTGGACTGACGATTGATCCCTGACTCGGGAGCGACGATTCACACTTCGCGCTCCCGTGAACGTCCGTCAACGCTGCATCAGGAAATTACTATTCACGCCCAGGGGGGCAGGATTGACAAGAATCCTTTCGCTCGCATTCGTCTGCACATTTCTGTGCGCCGCCGTAATCGCACATGCTCAAAGGGTAGATGTCGCTGTTGGCGGCAATACACTCTGGTCTCCCGAAAACACCACGGCGTCTGAAGGATTCCTCCCTCCCCCCGAAAAAGGAGGAGTCTATCCCAGCATCAGTGTCGAATACCTGAACGATAATCATTTCGGGCTGCTCGCCGAAGGCGCATTCCGCTACCACGAGACTCTCTATAACGGTTTTCAACCCTACCGTCCGATTTTCTACGACATTAATGGCGTCTATACGTCTCGCCTCGCCCATAAAACTCGCGGCGATTTCATGGCTGGAGTTGGCGCCCAGACAATCCTCTTCCCGCAAGAGTTCAATAACTGCGGAATCGTCGTCGGCGGATGCCGCACTTTCCTCAACAGCACGCACTTTGCCACGCATCTCGGCGTCGGCATCCGCTATTCCCTCTGGCGCAATTTCTTTGTGCGCCCCGAGGCCCACTGGTACTACGTGTTGAACAACTACCAGTTCCACTCCAATAACGTATTCCGCGTGGGCGCTTCCGTCGGATACAGCTTCGGCGAGCATCCCCCCCGCAAAAAGAAACCCTAATCTCTCATCACGGAGCGACTCAGGCACCGAGAGAAAAACCAAGGCATGACTTCTCCGGACCTCGGGTGATGAACAGTGGAAGAGACAGATCTTTCCAACGCGAATTTTCTTCCCTTTGACCCACCTTGACTGCGCGCCTCCGTGGTGATGAACTCGGTCTGGATTTCAACAGAAAAGGGCAGCGCCAATGACGCTGCCCCTTTCCATTCTTGCGTTCCCGCTTATCTCATCGATTCGCAGACTTCCGCTTCATGAATGGCCTGATCCAGGTGCTCGATCGCCTTCACGCGATGGCCGTCGAAGTCATGCGCGGCGCTTTCGAGATGATGCTTGGCATTCCTCATCGCCTCGAGAGCAGCGTGAATTTCCGGATGCGGTTCCGGCAAAGCCGCGGCCGCCGCCGCCGGTACTGCCGCCACTGCCGGTGCCGCTGGCACGGGAGGCGCTGGCGCCTTCGGTCCGGCTGCCGCCGCGGGGAAGGCAAGCGTAAAGAGCAGTGTCGCCATGATGAGCAAACTCAGTAACCCGATCTTCTTCATATGTTCCTCCTCGTCCGAATTCCGGCTCGGACGCAACCGGTCTTAAGCACGCCACGGACGTGCACACCCCAATTGCCAAGACGGACCCGACCGCGACTCCGCACAGTATATCCGCGCGCTCGGATTCCGCAGCCGCCTATAACGTTACTGAAGAGGTGCCGCCTCATCCGTCGCCCCGCACGGCCAGTGATCCCCAAGATATCTTTCATACTGTGATCCCGCCCGGAGCTTGCCATTCTCGAAGGAAAGGCAACGGGAGCGGAGACCCCTTGTGTTCGTAGAGTGTCGCCCTTCGAACGTGGTGCAAGCATTCAATTCATTTCACCAAAAAACGGATCAGCGCCTGATTGAATTCTTCCGCGCATTCTTCGTACGGCAGATGTCCCACTCCCGGAAAGACAATTTTCTCTACATGATCGAAATGCCGCGCCAGTGGCTCCATCGATGAAGCAAACACCGCCGGATCCTTGCTCCCCCACATCAGTAACGTCGGAATCTCCCTCAGCTTTGGGAGCAGCGCTTGAAGTTCCAGCAGGTCAGCGCTCCATGTTTGAACAATGCTGAGTCCGTGCTCGAATAATCCGGGCATCGCCAGCGGCGCCTTATAGCCTTCAAGACTCCTGGGCGGAATCTTTGTACGATCCGCATACAGTCTTCCGTGAAAAAACGGGAACAATAACGGAAAGTGTCCGACGGCAAAACGAAATCCTGCGGCACCAAAACGTGTCGCGAAGAACGGAGCCAGCCGCTGTCCGTGAGCGGAATAAGGATTCACCGGACAGACCAGCACGAGACGCCGAATTCGCTGACCCACGGCGTCTCCACCGGCGCATTCGGCCGCGATAGACATCGCTACCGCCCCGCCCCGCGACGTTCCTAGCAGATCGAATGAAGAAATCCCCAGGTTCTCGGCGAACTTCAGGACCCGCAGCGCCGTCCCGCGCATGGAGTGGTCGATGTTCCGCGGACGATCAGAAAATCCCGCGCCCAATAGATCCGGCGCATACACAGCCGCGTACGGCGCCAGCGCGGGAATCGTGAATCTCCACGAAAACGAATATCCCAGAAGCCCGTGCAGCAGAATCAGCGGCGGCCCGGATCCCGCGCGCAGGTAGCGCATACTCGCGCCGTCGAAATCCATCCAGCACTCTTCGACGCCCTCGCCCACCGGTGGCGCCCAGCGCCTTGCCAGATCCCTTGCACTTTCTCGACCTTCGCTTATCCGAGCACGAGCCAAAATCTTTCCCGCCCCGGGGACAACTCTTTCCCACTCCCCGGATTCTATCTAAATGAAACAACGCCTCTGTCGCTTCACTTTGGGGAGCTTCGGCTCCCCCCTTTTTTTCGCCTTCCGGCATCCCCACTGCAGCATTCGGAATCCACGCCCCAGCGCCGGTAGCGGACGCCGATTCTAAGCCGCCGCCTTCCGCTTTTTCCCCAGCAGCTTCTTCAGCACGCGAATCCCCTTGTCCACATGCTTCTCTTCCAGCAAGAACGGCGGCAGGAACCGCACCACCGTATCCTGCGTGCTGTTGAACAGCACGCCCTCCGCCAAGCCACCATCCACAATCGGACGAGCCGGTATCTCTAACTGAATCCCCTGCATGAATCCGCGCCCGCGCACTCCAACGGCCGCCGCACGGCTCTCGACCAGACCTTTCAGTTGCTGCTGCAGGTACGCTCCCACTTGGTTTACGTTCTCGAGCAGTTTTTCTTCCTCGACAATCGACAGAAATTCGAGAGCAACGCGGCAGGCCAGCGGGCCTCCGCCGAACGTCGTCCCGTGCTGTCCCGGCGAAATCGCGCTGGCAAACTCTTCCTTCGCGATGAACGCCCCTAGTGGAAGCCCGGCCGCAATCGGCTTCGCGATCGCCACAATGTCGGGCGTCACTCCAAACGCCTGGAATGCAAAGATCGTCCCCGTGCGTCCTAAACCGCATTGAATCTCGTCGAAAACCAATGCCGCTTTGTGACGGTCCGCCAGCGCCCGGCATTCGCGCAGAAACTCGACGGAGCACTCGTAAATTCCCCCCTCGCCAAAAATCGGTTCCAGCACAATGGCACAGGTGTTGTCGTTGACCGCGGCGCGCAATCCCTCGAGATCGTTCTGTTTCACAAACGTGACGTCTTCCAGCAGCGGCTCGAACCCTTTGCGGTGCTTATCCTGTCCCGTCAGCGAGAGCGCGCCAAACGTGCGTCCGTGATAGGACCCTTCCAGCCCCACCAGCCGGCTCTTCGCTTCGCCGCCGGCCCGATGTCCCGCCAGCCGCGCCAACTTGATCGATCCTTCGATCGCCTCCGTTCCGCTGTTCGAGAAAAATGCGCGGTTCAATCCCGAAAGCGAGCACAGCTTTTCGGCCAGCGGCCCCTGATATTCGTGGTAGTACAAATTCGAAACGTGGATCAGCTTCGCTGCCTGATCTCGAATCGTCTTCACGATCCTCGGATGTGCATGACCCAGTGCATTCACGCCGAGCCCGGAAACAAAATCCAGATAGCGCTTCCCTTCGATGTCGAACAGGAACACGCCTTTGCCGCGGCTCAGCGCCACGGGATAGCGGCTATACGTCGTCAACAGAAAATGCCGTTCAATATCTGCAATCTGCTCAAATGTATTCATGGCGGTTCAATTTTACCGGAATATCCTTGGCGTCTCAGGACTCGGGAAAGTACATCAGCTATGTGCAGCTCCGTTTGCCGGCATTTCGCGAGGGACTCTCTGCTATTGCTGGCCCGGTCCCTTGCGTTTCCTCCTCGAAACGAATAACGGTGCGCCCCAGGCTCCGGCTGCCAGCAGGGCTCCGAAAAGAATGACAGCGTCGATGCTGGTGCGACCCTCGCGGGACCAGTACACGTCCCGGAGATTCAGCCACAGCGCGAATTCGTCCAGCGTCAGCGCGGCGCCCACGCCGTAAAGAATCGACAATAATCGGCTCGCGAGAATTGACCGGCTGTCCGACCCCGTTCCCACTTCGCACAACCACGCGTACCCCACCAGAAGCAGGATGATGATTCCGAAGACGAGGTGGTGAATGTGCCTGCCGCCCATTTCAATGAAATGAAATGGCGGAATCTCATGCAGCACGGCGTAGACCACCGCTCGCACGCCGGCAAAGGTCAGGAAAAAACTCACGGAAGCCACAAATAAACGCCGCCGTGGCCGGTCCGGAATTCGATCGTGCAGCGCCCGGCCCAGCGAAGTCCCGTGCAGCAGCAGCAACAGGAAAACGGTTCCCGCCACAGCCAGCAAAAGAATGAACCAGGTGTATGCCATATCGCCTTATATCCTGCCGAATCCTGCTTCGGAGGCGCACATTTTGAGATGCAAAACTTCTCGCAATCAGTACAACGCCTTCTCGCCCTCCGGCCGCGTCTTCCATCTCCGGTGCACCCATAGCCATTGATCCGGATATTTTCGTACATACTCTTCGATGATTTTCGTGAACACCTGCGTATTCGCCACAATGTCCTTCTCGAGATCGCCCGTCCGGACCAGTGGCACCGCCGGATCGAATCGCAGCCGGTATTTTCCGAGCGACCCGTCCCATATCGTGAACCCCGGAACCACCGCCGCATCCGTGCGCAGCGCAATCCTTGCTAGCCCGCTCGCGCTGCAAGCTTGAATCCCCAGGAAATCCACAAACACTCCCTGCGGCGGAGTCATATTCGTGTCCATCAATATCCCTACCGTCTCGCCCGCCTTCATCGCCGCCAGCAATCCGCGCACGAAATCGTCTTTATTCACCGTCTTGTTCCCGTGCATCGTGCGGTAGTGCTCGATCATTCGATTCAGATACGGATTGTCCATTGGCCGCATCACCACATGCAGCCAGTGACCGTGCAGCGAATGCGCAAATGCTGAAAGCTCCCATCCGCCGAAATGCGCCGTCAGAAACAACACTCCCTTGCCCCGCGCATACGCGTGCTCGTAATTCTCCAGCCCGTCATAAACCACCACTTCGTCGATATTTTCAGGAGTGTATCGGGGGAACTGGCACAGCTCGGCAAGCTGCCGCCCAAGCGAAGTGAAGACCCCGCGCAGAATCCGCTTGCGTTCTTTGATCGTCGTCTCGGGAAGCGCCATCGCCAGGTTCCGCATCCCGACCTGGCGCAAACGAAAATGCAGCAGATAAAAAAGCTGCGCGATCGCTATGCCCAGCGCGCGCGAAAGAGAACGCGGCAGAAGGCCAAGGACCTTGATGAACGGCCATGCTGCCGCGTATTCAAGCTTTCTCCGCATGGGGGAAGCGTCACTTTATCATGCGAAGGATTCCCGGTGAACCAGCTGTCAGCTATCAGCACTCAGCCGTCTGCACTCAGCCTAACCGTGCGTTTTGTGATTCTCGGTACTGCCGAAAGCTGCGTCGCAAAGACTCCCGGCCTGCCTCGCGGGCTGAATGCTGAGTGCTGACTGCTGATTGCTTACTTCGCCGCTTCCTGCGCCCACTTCGCCAGCGTGGTCAGAAACGGATTCGCCGCCGCTGGTGGTGGAACTTCGCCCGTCAGCGACGCGCGGAACGACACCATGTGCCCGTAGAATTCCCGTGTGCTGTCCTTATCCTGCTTGATCACGGCGCCATTCAGGCTCACGCCAGCGAACACTCCGCGCGCCCGCGAATACGTCAGCACCTGCGCCCTCATCTTCCAATCCGTATTTCCTTCGGCATGACGTCCCACTGGCCCGGCCGCTACCGACGCGTCCGCTCCCAGTGCCACCTTGCTCGACAGCAGGTGCTGCATGCCGTCGTCATTCATGATCAGCATCACCAGATCGACGGCCTGGCCGCCAATCTGAAATCCGAAGCTGCCTCCGGTTACCGTGAAAAACGCCGGCGCGCTCCAGCCCTTCGGCGTGCGGCAGCTGGCAAGCCCGCGTCCATATTTCGCGCCGAAAATGAACCCACCCTTCAACATTGAAGGCACTACCGCAACGCACTCTGACCGGCTCAAAATCTCTTCGGGAATCCCCGAGTCGGGAGCGGACTGAATCTCATTCAGCACATCGGCCGCCGATTGCACACGGTCGACCGCTTTCGACTCGTTGGGCTGATCATCCGCAGCGAGCGCAAACGAGCACAGCGACACCACAAGCATCAACAGCAAGAGTTTTTTCATCGTCCTCACCACAGAATGTGAAACTGGGATCTGGTAGTTGGATTGTAAATGAATTCGCGGCGTTGCATGGGAGCGACCAGCTTAACTCTCTGGATGAGACAATGATGTGCTTCTACTGCGAGGGTTCTCACAGCCCGTGTCTCGCCATTACAAAATTGTTGCCGAAACTAAAATCTTCGATCCCGCCGACGGATTCTTTCCTCTATCGGATGTCGGAACTGTCACAGATTGCACCATCGCAAAACGAGATGGCCAGTGGTGGATGTATCTCGCCGGCACACTTGCCGGAAAACCCGGCATTCACCTCTTCAGCGCTTCGTTGCCCGCGGGTGCTCCACTCACTGCCGCTGGGTGGAGACTCACCGCCGACACAAACAACTCACAAATCGCGCTGCTGGCAACTCAAGACGCAAGCGCGCCATGGGACCTGAAAGGTGGACGTCACTGCCCCTCCTACGTCAAGGGCTGGGATCCCGATTGCGAAAAATGGGTCGAGCGCATCTACTATGCCGGCGGAGCAGAACAGGTCTGGGGCCCGTACACGATCGGCTACCTCGAATGGAACGGCGCGCGCTGGGTCGACCAGCCCTCTCCCGTGTTTCGACCCGAGGAGCATTGGGAACATGTCAGCGTCTACGAACCAAATCTGATTTACGCCGACGGCAAATGGAAGATGTGGTACGTTGCCGGCTCGAATCAGGAAGACTATCTCGTGCACGGCTTCGCCGAAAGCCCAAACGGCCGCACGCATTGGACGAAGCACAAGACCTTCGCCTCTCCTGAACTCAAGGTTTTCGATTTCCGCCCAATTCAAACAACTGGCGGATATGAGGCAGTTTTCTCGCGGGTGTGGCTCGCAGCATCACCTGCGCCCGCGGAAACAGGCCTCTGGTGGTGCTGCTGCGACCATCCTTCAGATAACTTTTCTGATTGGAGCAAGCCGATTCAGATCATGAACGCAGAAGATCGCGGATGGCATTCCGGCCCATGGAAACCCTCCGTGCATTACAGCGAAACTGACCCCGATCGTATGTTCGTCTTTTTCGACGGAATCTATCGCAAGAACGAGCCGGGTCCGTTTCCTTTCGCATTCACGCTTGGATGCTTGGAACTCGAATGGTCGGGAGCGCCGTAAGCTCAGGTCTTTAAGCAGCACCGATCAGGAAGGGTCGGAAGCACTGGGACAAAAAAAATGCGGGGCTGAAAGCAGTGACCCTAATCGCCACTCTCAACCCCGTCTCCCAGGTTCTGTGGTAGGTGAGCCGAGTATGCGTTGGGTCTAAGAATCCGGCAAGATTACGAAGGTAAGTGTACTGCCGGTTACGACGGAGCTTGTCATCCTGAGGCGGCTTCCGTTGCCGCCGAAGGATCTAGGCGAGCCGCGCGAACGCCCGCGCAGTTTGCGGGCGAAGAATCGCGCGCTTGGCTCGCTTCCTTATTTCGTTGCCACCAGCGAATGCGTAATCGCGTGTACCGACAGCGCGATGCGGTTCTGCACGCCCACCTTCCGCATCAGTTTTGCGACGTGCGCTTTCACCGTGCGCTCTTCAATTCCCAACTGCGAGCCAATCTCTTTGTTCGAACGGCCCGCCACCAGCATCTCCAGCACTTCTTTTTCACGGTCCGTGAACGTCACGCGGCCCGCTGGAAAAATTCGCCCCGGAGCCGACGACACTCTCTCGATGAACATCGAGAGCACGCGCCGCGGAGCCCATACCGATCCCTGATTCACCACGCGAATCGCCTGCGCGAACTCCGCCGGCGTCGCCGCTTCATCCACATACCCCTTCGCTCCAGAAGCAATCGCCTTCAGAATGGTTTCTTCATCGATGCCCGAGCCGGTCACGATGATCCGAAGATCTGGACGCGTAGCCTTTAAACTGGCCATCACGTCGAAAAGGTTTTGCCCGGAACGGTTGCCGAGCAGGATAAGGTCGATCCCTTGCAGCGTGCTGATCTCGGGCAGCGCTGCGGAAATCAGTTCGAACTCCGGTTCGGAGTCGAACAACGCGCGGAACCCGACGAACCGCAATGGATCGCTTTCCACCACCGCGATTCGGATTACTGGTTTTCTCGCTACAGCTGCTTTCATAGGCATCCCTTGGGTCTAAATTCTTCTACTCAGCATAGTAATAATTCGTCACAATGCAAAGAGAAGGTGACCGAAGGGAAATTACGGGAGTAACATGGAAATACGCGGCTCTCGTGAATGTGTGGAGACAGCCGCCGCAGGCGTGCAGTTAAGAGATTTTGTGGGGACAGCCGCCATCGGCTGTCCGTCGAGCGGAGCTCGACTACGTTGTTTGATGCAATGATCCTTCAAATCCCGGGAGATTCCGCTAGCATGACGAGATCAAAACAAAGCTGGTCGATGAAACCCCTCTTTCTTCTTGCATTGGTCCTGATCGCCGTACAGCTATTCGCACAACTGCCGGCCGATTATTCTCGCCCAGAGCAGGATGCTCCGGCACAGAACGCCTCCGGACAGAATCCCCCTCCCGCCTATACGCCCAAATTTAGAGGCGACCCCGCGCGTTCCGACTCCGAGGCCGAAGCTCTCGCCTATATGCGCGTCGTTATGCGGGCCGAAGTTGGATTCAACAAGCACTACGGCCACTACGCTCTGAACTTGC
>DATJOA010000212.1:0-5832 GCA_035507635.1 Candidatus Acidiferrales bacterium | reverse complement strand
TGCCGGTAGTGCGGCAGAAGTTTGCGAAGATTCGCGATCACTATAACGAATTGCGGCTGAACATGGAGGGCGAATACGCGGTTGTATTCCGGGCGTACAACGAAGGTGCGGCGTATCGGTTCGAGACGTCGTTCCCGCAGGAGAAAGTGAAGATTTATGGGGAAGAGGCAACGTTCAACTTTCCGCGAGATCAGATTGTCTATTATCCGCAGGAAGACAGTTTCTATTCGCATAATGAACGCAAGTACCTGCCGCAGCATTTGAGTGAGATTGCTCCGGCGTTCATTGCGACCTTACCGGCCGTGGTCGATGCGGGAGAAGGCGCGAAAGTGGCAATCGCAGAATCTGGTCTGGAGGATTATCCGGGACTGTGGCTGCGCGGCACCGGTGGTCCGGGACTGGCGGCAACTTTTCCTCCTTATCCAACTAAGCTCGTGCAGACGAGCGATCGTGATTACAAGCCGGTGGAAACCGCGGATTACATCGCGGCCACGGCGGGGACGCGGAGCTTTCCATGGAGAGTCATCGGAATCGCGGATCACGACGGGGATCTGCTCACGAATGAAATTGTCTATCTGCTGGAGCGCCCGTCGCAATTTCCGGACACATCGTGGATCAAGCCCGGGAAAGTTGCATGGGATTGGTGGAATGACTGGAATATTTATGGCGTGGATTTTCGGGCGGGAATCAATACGAAAACATACGAATACTACGTGGATTTCGCGGCGAAATACGGGATCCCGTACATCATTCTTGATGACGGATGGTACAAGCTGGGAAATCTGCTGGAGGTGGCTCCCGACCTCAACATGGAAGAACTGCTGGCTTACGCGAAGCAGAAAAATGTCGGAATCATTCTCTGGGCCTCGTGGAAGACGCTGGATGACCAGTTGATTCCGGCGCTGGATCAGTTTGAAAAGTGGGGCGTGAAGGGAATTAAGGTGGACTTCATGCAGCGCAGCGATCAGATCATGATCGATTATTTCTACCGCGTGTGCCGCGAGGCGGCGAAGCGTCACCTCCTCGTGGATTTTCACGGTGACCAGAAACCGGCGACGATGATGCGCACATGGCCGAATCTGATTAACACAGAAGGCGTTCGAGGACTTGAGTGGAGCAAATGGAGCGCCGATGCCGAGCCCAAGCACAATGTGACTCTGCCATTCACACGCATGTTCCTGGGGCCGATGGATTACACGCCGGGTGCGATGCGGAATGCGACGGAGAAGACTTTTGCGCCGATTTTCAGCGAACCCATGGCTCTCGGCACACGTTGTCAGCAACTCGCGATGTACGTCGTGTACGACGCACCGCTGCAGATGTTATCGGACAGTCCGTCGAATTATCTGCGTGAGCCCGAGATTATGGATTTTCTCGGGCCTGTGCCGACAGAATGGGATGACACAAAAGTGCTCGACGCCAAGATTGCGGAGTACGTCGTCGTTGCAAGAAGGAATGGCCGCGACTGGTATGTGGGCGCGATGACGGATTGGACGCCGAGAAATCTGGAAATCAGTTTATCGTTTCTGCCCGCAGGCAACTTTACGATGGACGCATATCAAGATGGTGTGAATGCCGACCGAAATGCGAGCGACTACAAGAAGATCACGATGCAGGTGAATCGAAATACCAAGCCGACGCTTCCGTTGGCAAGCGGCGGCGGATGGGCGGCCAGGATTCATTGATCGCGAAAGCCGAGGCAGCAAGCACGAAGGACACTAGGATCACAAAGGAAAAAGACGTCAGCTGGTTTTCGGCAAGGCGCGTAGGGCGCCAGTGGAGATGCCACCGTCGACTAAGAGCGTTTGGCCCGTAATGTAGCGGCTCGATTCCGCGGCTAGAAAAACGACGGCCGCGTCGAGATCGGGGAGCTTGCCCGGGCGCTTCACAGGAATGCGCTCGGTCAGGTAATCCACCCAGTCTCTATCTTCGTAGAGAACTTTGTTCTGGTCCGTTCGAAACCAGCCCGGGGCAAGACAGTTCACAGTGATTCCGTGATTGCCCCAGTCGTCGGCGAGACTCATGGTCAATTGGCGGATGCCGCCACGACTGGCGCCATAGGGTGCAAGCCCGGCATAGCCTGCGACGCTCGTCACTGATCCGATATTGATAATGCGTCCGTAGCCACGGGGAATCATGCGCCGCGCAACGGCTTGCGCAACGAAAAAGCTGCCGCGCAGGTTGGTATCAAGGATGGTGTTCCAATCGTCCCAAGTGACATCCAGCGCAGGTTTGCGAATGTTGCAGCCAGCATTGTTAACCAGGATGTCGACGTGCCCGTACGTAGATTCGGCTGCGGCCGCCATTTGCTCGATACTTTTCTGATTGCGGACATCGAGCTCGAGAGAAAGGGCGCGGCGACCCATCATCTCGATTTCAGCTTCGAATGTGGAAAGCGACTCGCGAGTGCGGCTGGTGAGGACGAGGTCGGCGCCGGCGTTCGCGAGGGCTCGTGCAAATTGCTGGCCGAGTCCTCGGCTCGTACCGGTGACGATGGCAACGCGGCCGGTGAGATCGAACAACGCGTGGTTAGCAGGCGATTCGCTCATTGGATTCAGACTATGGCGTGAGGACCACTTTCATCAGATTTGGCTCCCCGGCGTAGAGCCGCTCGAACCATTGCGGGCCATCATTGAGCGGGGCTGTTGCGGAGATGAGGGGTTTCACGTGGATCGCGCCGCTGGACAGCAATTCGATTGCGCGAGGATACTCACCGGCCGAAGCGCAGGATCCCTGCAGTCGAATTTGACGGCTGACTACTTTCTGTAAGGGCAGCGAGACCTCGGGGGAGATATTGCCGACCAACACGACGATTCCACCTTTCCGGACACTATCGATGGCGGCGTGGACTGTTGCGGTCTTGCCGACAGCTTCAATGGCGATATCGACACCGGCTCCGTTTGTTTGCGCGGAGATATCGTTGGCCAGGTCCTGGCTCAAGAAAGCAGCAGTAGCTCCGAGTTGCTCGCTTAGTTTCAGGCGCGTCGAATCGACATCAGAGACAAAAACTCGCGCGCATCCGGCAACGCGCAAGGCCTGCTGCAGCAATAATCCGATCGTCCCCGCGCCGATAACCAGAGCGGAATCTGTATGACGTGCGGGAATGAGTGACACGGCGTGAAGAGCGACGGAAACAGCTTCGAGCAGCGCCGCTTCGGCGAAGGGAACAGTTTGTGGCAAGCGGTGAACAATGCGCGCCGGAACAGCGACGAATTCGGCGAAAGCGCCGGCGCGGCGATAGTCGCCACACGAAACGCCCAGAACCTCGCGGCGGTCGCACAAATTGATCTCTCCTCGCCGGCAATACATGCACTCGCCGCAGTAGACGGTCGAGTCGAACGTTACGCGATCGCCTTCAGAGAATCCGCTTACAGTTCTTCCCACTGCAGCAATTGTCCCGGCTGCTTCATGGCCCATGACGATCGGGGGAATCCGGCGTCCCGAAGAGCCGTCATATCCGTGAACATCGCTCCCGCAGATTCCGCAGGCCGCTACGCGAATCAGGACCTCGCCAACAGAAGGCTCGGGGGCTGCAAGGTCGGCCAGTTCCAACTTGCGATATTGTGAGAGCAGCAGAGCCTTCATCGTGACACTTTCGCCTGCCAGTCAGCAGGAGAGACGATTCCAGTTCCTTCGCGAATGGTAACGATCTGGTTCGCCTTCACTTTTTCAAAACGCTCAACCTTTTGAGTCGTTGGCCATTTTACTTCGAGGAGTTCGACCACTTCTGATTTGCCGAGGCCAAAGTGCAAGCGAAGATCGTTTTGCGACATCACGCTGGATCCGCTGCGGACTTCGTCGATCTGAGAATGACGGCCGACAACGGTGCGCACTCTTGCTCCAATCGCCGTGCGGTTACAGGTGGTTCCGATCAATTTGAGTTTGATCCAGTTCTGCTTGTTGCCGCCATCGTTGCGAAGGAGTGACGGCAAGTCACTCATGTTCAGGACCAGAGCATCGATGTCACCGTCATTGTCATAATCGCCGAAAGCGGCGCCACGACTCGAAAAGTGTTCGGTGATGCCAGGCCCCATGCCAGCGGAGACATCTTTGAATTGCCCATTGCCCATGTTCTTATACACGAGCCGGGGATTTTTGAAGGTCTGTCCGATTTCGTGCCCTGCTATCTCGGGATAAACGTGACCGTTGACCTGAATGATATCGGGCCAGCCGTCATTGTCGTAATCGACAAAGCCGCAGCCCCAGGCCACGTATTGATTGTTGATTCCGATGCCTGATGCGAAGGTCACGTCGCTGAAAGTTCCATCTCCGTTGTTCCGGTAGAGATTGCAGGTGTCGTCGGCAAAGTTGGTTTTGAAAATATCGAGCCATCCGTCGCAGTCGTAGTCACCGACCGCAACTCCCATTCCCGCCTGCTCGTGGCCATTCTCGCTGTAAGCACAGCCGGCCATCACGGCAATGTCAGTGAAAGTGCCATCGTGGTTGTTATGGAACAAGATGCTTGGTTCAGAGTCGACCGCGACATAGATGTCGGGCCAGCCATCGTTGTCGAAGTCCGAAGATACGGCAGTGATCGAATATCTGGGTCCTGGTTTAAGGATGCCGGATTTTTCTGAGACGTCAGTGAATGTTCCGTTTCCGTTGTTGTGGAACAGAACGTTCGTGTCGCCCGTCAGCCCGCGGGGACCGCACATGACCGGAATCCCTTTCCACTGGCACAAGGGCGGATCGTGCGGAGCGGGCGTTCGTGCCGGATCGAGCCGAATGTAGTTGCAGACAAAGAGATCAAGATGTCCATCACGGTCGTAGTCGAGAAACGTACAACCCGCGCCCCAGCGAATTTTGTCGTCGTACACTCCGGCTTTTCGAGTCACGTCAGTGAAAGTTCCGTCACCATTGTTGTGGAACAGAATGTTGTGGCCCCAGAAGCAGCAGAAGAGATCGTCCCAGCCGTCGTTGTCGTAATCGCCCACGCAGATGCCAGTTTGCCAGCCAGTGCGCGCCAATCCGGACTTCTCGGTAACGTCGGTGAAAGTTCCGTCGCGATTGTTCCTGTAAAGATGAGAAGTTGGCGCCTGTCCAGCGGGCCACGACTTTCCAAGCTGCGTGCCATTCGTGAGGTAAATGTCGAGCCATCCATCGTGATCGTAATCAAAGAAAGCAATGCCGCTGCCCTTGGCTTCGATGATGTAGCGCTTGTGATGGGGATCGCCCCAGACATTTGGGATGTTGAGTCCGGCTTCGCGGCCGACGTCGACAAACTGCACGGGCGAGGCCGGAGTCGGCGTGGCGGAGTTAATCGAGAGAGGAGAGTTCCATCTCCACAGCGGCGTCGCAAGAGCGTCGACGAGGGTACTGCCAAGCATAACTAGAGAAGCACCGAGAAAGCGCCGCCGAGGAAAGTTCATAACCGAGGATCGTATACTGGACCAATTGCAGCGTGCGGTCCGAGCCGGAATTCACAATCTATCATTTCGAGCTTTTGATCCGCGGAAAGCGCCGCGGAATGATGCCGCTTCCTTCTCTAATCGTAATGATTTGATCGATCGGCACATTTGTAAGCCGGTCGACCTGACCACTCGGCCATGTGACTTCGAGAGATTCGATCTTCGTCCGCTTGCCCAGGCCAAAATGAATGCGTGGGTCGCTGGCCGACATGTAACTGCCGCCGCCCTTAGCTTGCTCGAACTGCACGAATCCTTCAGAAATTAATTTCAGAGAAGCGCCCGTGCCATCGCGATTCGACTTGGTGCCGACCAACTGAACCGAGAGCCAGTGATTCGCATTTCCGCCATCGTTGCGAAGAAGGGATGGATAATCTCCGCGATTGTTGGTGACGATATCGATGTCACCGTCGTTATCGTAGTCGGC
>DATJOA010000211.1:0-3260 GCA_035507635.1 Candidatus Acidiferrales bacterium | reverse complement strand
AGATTCATGATGCCCTGGTAATCGGTGTATGCCTGATACGCCTCGAGCATCGTGAACTCGGGATTCCAGCGCCAGCCAAGCCCTTCATTGCGGAAGTTGCGGTTGATCTCGTAGACGCGGTCGAGTCCTCCGACCACAAGCCGCTTCAGGTAAAGCTCGGGCGCGATGCGCAGGTAAAGATCCATGTCGAGGGTGTTGTGGTGCGTAATGAACGGACGCGCCACCGCACCGCCGGCGATCGGCTGCATCATCGGGGTCTCGACCTCGATGAATCCGCGCGAATCGAAGGTGCGTCGGAACGACTGGATCATCTTCGTGCGCTTCAAAAAGACTTCGCGCACCTCGGGATTCATGAACAAGTCGACATAGCGCTGCCGGTAACGCAGTTCCACGTCGGTCAGACCGTGCCACTTCTCTGGCAGTGGCAAGAGATCTTTGCTGAGGAAGGTAATCTCCTCGACGTGCACGCTCAACTCGCCGGTGCGCGTGCGGAAAAGATATCCGCTGACGCCGATCTGGTCGCCAAGATCGAGAAGTTTATAGAGTTCGAATCCCTGCTCGCCGACGGCATCTTTCTTCACATAAATCTGCAGGCGCTTGCCGCCCTGCTGTACGTGGGCGAACCCGGCCTTGCCCATCAGGCGGATCGCCATGATGCGTCCGGCGACGCGCACGTTCACGCGCGACTGCTCGAGTTCCTCGCCGGTTTTTGGCGAATACTCGGCCAGGATCTGTTCGATCGTGTGCGTGAAATCGAATTTCGTGCGGTAGGCGGGCTGGCCCAGGGCCTCGATCTTCCTGATCTTTTCGCGCCGCAGTTCGTAAATGTTCTCGTCCAGTGCCAAAGAGCGTCCTTTTCGTCCTTGAGAGGAAACGGAAATTATAAATGGGGCTTCCGGCTTTCGGCGCTCGCCTTTCGCGAAAATCTTCCGAAATTACGAGTTCTGGCTATAATGTCGCGACTCTTAGGGACGGGGAACGTTGAAAAACTGCTCGCTATTTCTTGTCTTATTTTCCTGCGCCGCGTTCGCCCAGAACGGCGCCACTCTGTACAAACAGCATTGCGCGATGTGCCATGACGCTCCGCAAGGACGCACTCCGTCAGTGAGTGCGCTGCGCACAATGAGTGCCACAGCGATTCTGAAGGCGCTCGACTCGGGCGTCATGCGGGAGCAGGCTCAAGGCTTGAGCACGTCCGAGCGCGCTGAAATCGCCGAGTATCTCGGCACGCCTTCGAGTTCTGCGCGGGAGACCGCCGCGCAAGCAAGCTCGGGTTATTGCAAGAACGCGGCTCCAACAAATAGTTCGGGACGTTCTGACTGGAACGGCTTTGGGGCTGGCCTCGCCAATACGCGCTTCCAGACGGCCGAGGCTGCCGGGCTGAGCGCTACTGATGTTCCGAAATTGCGTTTGAAGTGGGCATTCGGCCTGGGCGATGTTACGAACGCGCGCGGACAGCCCGTGATTGTCGGAGGCCGCCTGTTTGCGGAAACAGTTGCCGGCAAGCTCTACGCCCTCGATGCGAACTCGGGATGCCTATATTGGACCTTCGATGCCGAAGCGCCGATCCGCTCGGGCGTCATCGCCGGCAAATCGGCAGTGTACTTCGGTGATGCCAAGGCGAACGCGTATGCGGTGGATATCGCTACAGGCAAGCTCCTGTGGAAGACGCATGTGGAGGATCATCCTGCCGCGATGATCACCGACGCGCCCAGTCTCTACGACCACATTCTTTATCTCGGCGTGTCATCGCTCGAAGAGGTTACGGGCCAGAAGAAGGATTATGAATGCTGCACCTTCCGCGGCAGTGTCGCGGCGCTAGACACCTCTACCGGGAAAATTCTTTGGAAGACTTACACCATCACAGACGAACCAAAGCCTACGACGAAATCAGCGGGTGTGCGGCAGTGGGGACCCTCTGGCGCAGCCGTATGGTCCACGCCAACCGTCGATGTGAAACGCAACGTGATCTATGTCTCGACAGGCGACAACTACTCTGATCCGACAACCGATACCAGCGATGCCGTGCTCGCCCTCGAACGCGAAACCGGAAAACTGCTCTGGTCGCGGCAGGTGACAGCCAAGGATGCTTACAATCTGGCTTGCAACCACCCGGGGCCGGGCAATTGTCCCGCGTCAAGTGGGCCGGACTTCGATTTCGGGCAGCCACCGATCCTGGTCTGGCTCCCGAACGGAAAGCGGGAACTGGTGATCGGGCAGAAGTCCGGCGTGGCCTACGGCATCGATCCCGACCAGCAGGGGAAGATTCTCTGGCAGACCCGGGTAGGGAAGGGCAGTTCGCTCGGCGGCAGCCAGTGGGGATCGGCTGCTGACGCGGAGCACATGTACGTCGCGGTGGGCGATATTGCATTCCGCGCGACGAAAGAAGATCCGAGCAAATATGAAGTCGATCCGGAAAAAGGAGGAGGTTTGTTCGCGCTCGATCTGAGATCCGGAGAAAAAATCTGGAGCGCGACGCCGCAGCCCTGCGGCGAGCGCAAGAATTGCAGCCCCGCACAGATGGGAGCCGTGTCCGTGATCCGGGGCGTCGTGTTTGAAGGATCGATGGACGGACATCTGCGCGCCTACGCGACCGCCACAGGCGACATCGTCTGGGATTTCGACACGGAGCAAGAGTACGTCACCGTCAACGGACAGAAAGCCCATGGCGGATCGCTCGACGCCGGAGGACCTGCCATCGTCGGTGGAATGGTATACGCCTACTCCGGCTACGGCCAATGGAGTGGCATGCCTGGTAATGTGCTGCTGGCCTTTTCGGTCGATGGCAAGTAGACCACGTTCTCCGGATCCTTGGTTGACTCCGCATTTTCAATGACTTACAACCTCGCGAGAAATTTAGTAAGATTTTGCTTGCATTTAGTGTTTTAGTTAACTATACCACTATATGTTTACCGCGCAGGCTATCCGCAAAGGTCGATTAAATCCCGGGAACAAACGGCTCGGCTGCGACGGCAAAAAAAGAGTTTGAGGAGAAAAAACATGAAGTCTCTGCGAATTGTGTTGGCTCTCGCTCTGGTATCGCTGGCAACTACGGCCATCGCGCAGTCGGACGCGCAAAAATCATTTGACCAACTGAAAACGCTCGCTGGCGTCTGGAAGGGAACAGTGACCGCGACTCCAGCGCAGGAAGACTGGAACAACAAGCAGCTGTGGGTCACCATTCGGGTGACCTCGCGGGGAAATGCCATCGTCCACGAGATCAAGGAACCGGGAACGCCGGACGACACCAAGAATGACGA
>DATJOA010000210.1:0-5703 GCA_035507635.1 Candidatus Acidiferrales bacterium | reverse complement strand
GAACCTGATCGGATGCCTCGACACTCCTTCGCAGGGCAAGTACTGGCTAAATGGACAGCTGGTCAGCGAACTCGATGACGATGAACTGGCGCGCATCCGGAATAAAGAGATCGGATTTGTGTTCCAGACGTTCAATCTTCTAGCGAGAGCCACCGCCTTGCACAATGTGGAATTGCCGCTGATCTATGCAGGCGTTCCGACGGATGAACGAATCGAGCGCGCGAAGGGTGCGCTGGAGGCAGTCGGAATGGGAGCGCGCATGCAACACAAGCCGAACGAACTCTCGGGCGGCCAGCGGCAGCGCGTCGCGATTGCGCGAGCGCTGGTCAATAAGCCGTCGATTATCCTGGCCGATGAACCGACGGGAAACCTCGACTCGCAGACCGGCGTGGAAATCATGGCGCTGTTCGATCGGCTCCAGACCGAGGGAAATACAATCATTCTGGTGACACACGAGCATGACATCGCCGAATATGCGCATCGCGTGATCCACATCAAGGACGGCGTGATTGCCAGCGATCAGCGGAGCGAGGGTCATCGTTAGCGCAAGAGCGAGGGCTAGAGACTAAAAAGACGCTCAGCCGTGAACGGGCTGGGCGTTTTTGTTTGCTCGCGCACCTTGAACGGCCGGGGCGGGATCCGCCAAAGCGACACGGTCTCTACCTTCTCGTTTGGCGCGATAGAGGGCTGCATCGGCGGCTTCGAGTAGCAATTCTCTGGTGGCGCCATGCGCCGGCAGGGAAGCCACTCCGAGCGACGCCGTGATCGGTCCCAGCCGCTGCCCTTGATGGAGAACTGCCAGATCTCGCAGTTTCAGGCGGATATCTTCGGCGCGGGAATGGGAAGCCTCGAGGCTCGCTGCCGGTAAGATGATCACAAACTCCTCGCCCCCATAGCGGCAAACGGCGTCTTCCGCGCGAACCGATTGAGAAAGGAATGCGGCCGTTTCGCGCAGCACGGCGTCTCCAGCGTCATGCCCGTGCTTGTCATTGAATTTCTTGAAATGATCAAGGTCGAGCATCAACACACCCAGAGATTGTCCCGAGCGGGTCGCACGGCGAATCTCGTGCTCCAGCGTTTGCTCAAGATAGCGGCGGTTGAACAGTCCAGTGAGCGGGTCGCGGATGGACTGATCCCGGAGAGCTTCGCGTAGGCGAAGATTGGCGATGGAAAGTCCAACCTGCTTGGCGAACATGTTGACCATCAGCGTGAGCGATTCGGGAATCTCGCCCGGAGCGATCATCTGAAAGTAAAGAACACCGATCGATTCGCCTTGCGAAACCAGCGGCAGGCATACGTAGGAGCGATTCGACGGGATCACGTGCTTGCAACGAGCGGTGTCATCGCCGGCGAGCACGTAATGCAGGTGGCCCGTGCGTAAGGCCCAACAATCCTGCACTCCGAACGAGTTGGCAGGCAGCGGACAGTCAGTCCAGCAAGCGGCTACTCCCAGAAGGTCGCGGGATGGATTCAAGAGGAGCACCGCTCCTGAGAGTTCCGGAAAAATTTTCGGAGCCATCCCGACGAGAACGGAGAAGATGTCGGATATGTCCGAGCAGCACTGCAGCATCTCCGCCATTTTGGCAAGCATCGTTGCGCGGTTGGAACGCTTTCTAAGCTCGGCGAGCATGCTCTCACTTTGGCGGTTGAGCTCTTGCTGGACGAGGGCACGCTCGCGCATTTCGTTTTCCAGTCGCGCATTGGCATCGACAAGAGCGGCAGTGTGCTGTCTGATCTGCTCCTGGAGCGACTGCTGGTTGAGCATCTGGTCGTGAATATCGGTGCAGGTTCCGAACCATTGCAGGATTGTGCCGGAGGCGTCGCGCAGAGGCACCGCACGGTCAAGATACCAGCGGAATCCTTTCGCTCCGTCGCGCAAGCGGTATTCGATTTCGAAGGTCTTGCCGGAATGCAAACATTCCAGCCATTTCATTCGGCAGGCCTCGCGATCGTCGGGATGGACGACCTCCATCCAGTCCGTGCCCAGGCCCTTGCCGGGATCCGTGCCGGTCATCTCATACCAGCGCTGATTGATGTAATTAGTCAGACCGTCGGGACCGGCGATCCAGACAATCTGCGGAATCGCTTCGCTCAAGGTTCGAAATTGTCTCTCCGCATCCAGAGCAGCGGCCCGTCGATAGAGCTGCACCGCCATGCAGACTGCCGCGGACGCGAATAGAATCGCCAGCCCGACCGACAGTCGATTATTAGGCTCGTGAAACAGCGGCGAGTCCGGCACAAACCAACTGCTGCATGACGTTGCGAACAAACGCAGTTCTCCTGCGAAGTACCCAGCTCAAGAGACATCGGCAAAAATAGCGGATCTCTTTAGAAGACCTTGTGATTCGCTGGAACAGGGGATCTTGCACGCAAAAATAAAGACGCAGCAAGCTGCGTCTCTACAACATCAAGATCAGTCAGTTACGCTACGGATTTGTGCTGACGGCTTTTACGGTTGCTGTGTCGGTGAAGAATTTGTGATCGTACATATCGCGGTACATGCGTCCGGCTATTTCGGCGGCTTTGGGACCGAACGTGGGACGACCACCTTCAAGGAAGACCACGACGACGATGCGGCCGACATCGGTATTGGCGTAGGAAGCGAACCAACCGAAGCGGGTCCCGTCATGCGAGCAGGTTCCGGTCTTGCCAAGGATCTCTTCTTCGTTGAAGTTGAGCAGCAGGCGGCGGGCTGTGCCGTACTGAACGGCGCCGGCCATGCCGTCGGAAAGCTCGGGAATAAGCGGCTTGATATCGAGCTGGCGCTTCACGCGCGGCTGGAAATCCGCTACTTCTTCGGGACTCGTCGGGTGCTGCAGGTAGTAGAGCGTTCCGCCATTGGCGATCGCCGAAACCATCGCGCCGAGTTGCAGTGGGGTCATGGAGACGCCTTCGCCGAAGGAGCACATCTTGCCCACACCGCCGAGCTTTGCGGGAATCACTTCATCGGGGTAGGTGCCTAGCTGCTCGCCGGGAATGTCGTATCCGGCAAGCTCTCCAAGTCCGAACTGATGAGCGTAGTACGCAACTTTCTCGAAACCGAGGCGCCGTCCAAGAGCTTCGAAGTAGGCATTGTTCGAGTGCGCCAGGGCGGTCGTGAGATTCATGCGATAGTGGCCGCCGAGGGAAACGGGAGTTTCCTTCGAGATCATGCCTTCGCTGAGCGCCGCCAGAGCTACGGAAAGTTTAATGGTGGAGCAAGGCTGCGCGCCGCTGGAGAGCGCGAGCCTCTGATTAACCATGGCAAGAACGCGTCCGCTGGTCGGCTCGATCGCGACGACTGTTCCGTTCATGTTACCGAGAGCATCGATCGCGGCCTGGCGCACAACCGGGTCTTCGCCCGCTGTAATGTCGCCGGAGGTGATGTCTTCGGCGAACGAACTCATGGTAAAGCGCTCGTAGTAATGATGACGGCGGCGCGTGGTCACCGAAGCACGATGGACGACCGCACTGTGGCTCCGGGCAAGATGATGCAGACGACGGCGCGTACGCTGCGTCTCATTGATCTTCTGGGATTTCGATTTGGTGGGGGTGTGCGTGTTGATGTGCGCTGCGAAACTTACGCTTGCCAGACAGAGGCTCGCGCAAAGGGTAACAACAAGACGAAAAAGGCTCATTCCCCTAAACATCTCTTTGTTTTCACTCCCGGAGTCTATGAACTACGATGCACGCTCACTGCCAGCGGACGGTAATACTGTCCTTTCGCCTAACTGTGCTGATAGTAAGAGAGTTAGTGCGTTTCGGCAATGAGAAAGTTTCGATCTGATAAAACATTAATTTCGCTACAAGCTATTCTAAAAAAAGGACATAAATCGGGATTACCTGGGGTCAGACCCCTTCGGTAACGGGTTACCAGGTTACTGGAAAGGTACTCTCTCCAGGTGAAAAGGTTTGCGCGCCGCAAAGTTTCAGAGGTTTCAAAGTTTCGAAGACCGGCCTGATGTCTTTCCTGAATCCTTGAAACTTTGCCACTTTGAAACTTTGTTCCTACATCACTTCATTTCGCTTGCGCAAGAACGCGGGGACGTCGAGATCGTTCTGCTCGAAATTCGTCACCATCGCGTTACGCATGGTTTCAAGTGAGAGCACATCGGCGGCGACGCGGTCTGTTTGCGTCGTCGCGACGGGAGCGGGCGCCTCATCCGCATAAGAGCGATGTTCTGGCATCGGCTCCGACATGACGTGCGGAGGAACATCGTCCGACATTGGCTCGCGCTCATTCACGGGCTCGGGAAATTCCATCGCTTCTTCGTGAATTGCGGCGAACGAAGTCCGGGTTTCCTGCTGGCGATGACGCGTCGTCGGCATCTCGCGGAATCCAGTGGCGATGACGGTGATCTTCACCGCATCTTTCATCTTCTCGTCGAGAACGGCGCCGAAGATGATATTGGCGTCTTCGTGAGCCGCGCCCTGAATAATCGAGCAGGCCTGCTGTACTTCTGCCAACTTCAGCGAAGTCGATCCGGTGATATTGATCAGGATGCCGCGAGCGCCGTCGATGGCTCCGGCTTCGAGCAGGGGAGAGGCGATCGCGCGCTGCGCCGCTTCGATGGTACGCTTTGCACCGCATGCGGAGGCCGTGCCCATGACCGCGTATCCCATGCGCGCCATGATCGTCTTCACATCGGCGAAGTCGCGATTGATGATGCCCGGAATCGTGATGATGTCGGAGATTCCCTGCACCCCTTGACGCAGGATGTCATCCGCGATGCGGAATGATTCGAAGAAGCCCGCGTCTTCAGCAACGGCGAGCAGCTTTTCGTTGGGAATAACGATCGTGGTGTCGACCGATTCCATAAGTTCGGAGATGCCGCGCTCGGCCTGCTGCATGCGGCGTTTGCCTTCAAACGAAAATGGCTTGGTGACGACCGCGACTGTTAGCGCGCCCATCTCGCTCGCGAGCGAGGCGATGATGGGAGCGGCTCCCGTTCCTGTGCCTCCGCCAAGACCGGTGGTGACGAAGACCATGTCGGCGCCTTCGAGCGCTTCGATGATCTTGTCGGAATCTTCGAGTGCGGCCTTGCGGCCGACTTCGGGGTTCGCGCCCGCACCGAGCCCATTCGTCAGCTTCACGCCGAGCTGAAGCTTTACCGGAGCGTGGGACATCCGCAGGGCCTGCAGATCAGTGTTGGCGACAACGAACTCGATGCCCTCCACTCCGGCATCGATCATTCGGTTGACTGCGTTGCCACCACCGCCGCCTACGCCGATGACCTTAATCTTGGCGTCGTTGCGGGCTTCCTCGTTAAAGCTGATGCGAATGTCGTTGCTCATGATGTTCCTCTGCAATTTGAATTCACGTCCGTCGTGCAAAAATAAGCCGTCAGCCCCTGGTCGTTATTCGTTATTCGTTAGTCGTCAGTCCTCAGTCCTCAGTCCTCAGTCAACTGCCATCCATTGAAGATGTGTCCGAGTGACTGACGACGGATAACTGACGACTCTTACGCTCCTTTTCCTACCAACATCGCTTTCAATCGCGATCCCAAGCCGCCTTCCTGGAAGCCGCGGGCGATGCGGGCGCGGTGGCCGTAGTTCACCATGCCCAGCACCGTCGCGAATTCGGGTTCCGATAAGGTCGAAGGCATCTTCGCCAATGGCGCGGGCCACGACAGACGAACCGAGCGCCGCACGACGGATTCGGCCACATCGAAGATTCCCGGAAGACGCGAAGCGCCTCCCGTGAGCACGACGCCTGCGATGCAG
>DATJOA010000209.1:0-8846 GCA_035507635.1 Candidatus Acidiferrales bacterium | reverse complement strand
AAGAACTGCTGCGCGCGGGCGTGGTAATGGCGAACTTCCGCCGCGCCGGGCGGCATGAATTCTTCGATAACGCTGAGATTCTTGTCGCGAACCAGATGCCACCCGTCGCAGTCCACGCCCCAGCGATAGTGCTCGGCATTTTCGCGGCTCACAACGCTGGGCTCGGCGGGCGGATTGGCACCCGATTTTGCACGCTGCTCCATGTTCTTTCTCCTTGAAGTTCAGTGTAATCTGGTCGCCATGAACAACAGCATTCATTCCGACAATTCCAGGGAAAAGCGCGAATTGTTTCGTCACACGGTGGCGACGCTCGCCTATCGGGGTGGGAAGGCGTTGCGAGGCGTGCCTCCAACCTTCGCCGACTTTCGTGCGGGTGAGGGAGTGCGCACTCCGGGGCAGATTCTCGCGCATCTCGGCGACTTGCTCGATTGGGCTTTGTCGATGGCGATCGGGGAAAGAAGATGGCAGGATTCGAAATCGCTGGCGTGGGACGACGGAGTCGAAAGGTTTTTCACGGCGCTCAAGAAGTTCGATGATTTTCTTGCCTCCGATGAACCGGTGCATGCTTCCTTGGAGAATCTGTTTCAGGGCCCGGTTGCGGACGCTTTTACTCACGTTGGGCAGATCGCGATTCTGCGGCGCATGGCAGACGCGCCTGTGAAGGGCGAGAATTATTTCGTTGCAGAGATCGTGGTCGGACGCGTCGGTGTCGATCAAGCGAAAGCGAAGAGGGAGTTCTGATCTCGGCTATTTTTCGCGATTGCGGTAGAGCGATGCATCTACCTGTTGCGTCATTGCTTCGACGTTCAAGGAGCTGCCCACGAATTCCGCGAGTTTGTCGCTGACCGACTTCGGATCTTCCAAGACATCGTGGTAGGGGATTCGCATCGTCTTCACGTAAGGCTTGCTATCGAGCCAGGCATAGACTTCGCGCAGATGCTTTTCGAAAGCCGCGGCCATGACCGCCGGATTTGCCCCTTCTTTGAATGTGCCACGGCGGCGCATCATCTGATCCTGTGACGCTAACACTTCCTGCAACGGACGCTGCATGAAGATGACGCGGTATTCATGTCCCGCAGGGAGTGAAAGAAGCAGGCGCGAGATCACCTTGACGACCTTGCCTTCGGCTTCCGCGATGCAGCCGGGATCGCCGGGCAATTGCTTGATCCGCTCCCATTCGAGATAACCGCGAGGATTGTCTGTGTCAGCCTGACGTTCGCCGTCGGAGAGAGGCGTCATGCCTCCGGCGACCAGCATCTGCATCATGAGGGAGGTTCCGGAGCGGGGGAGACCTGAGACGATCGTGATCATGAAATATTTGCTGAGTCGAGGATTGAACTTTCAGAGTACCAGAGTGAAAAGCCCGACGCCGGTTTCGGGTCTGCATTTTCGGTTACAATGACGGCGTAAGGCCGAATCCGGCGGCCCTCGGGCCGCTTGAATGAGGGTACGTCCTTTGGCGACCACCGAAGTCACCGCGTCTGCTTCCGAAAACGTCCAGCAGCTTCCCAACCACAAAGTCAGGATCAAGAAGGCGGGCCAGCGCGCCTGCAACGAGAAAGATGAAAAAGGAAAGTTCTGTGGCGGGCATTTAAAGCTCTGGTTTTACATGACCGACGTGAAGGAACGCGAATGTGGCGACGTGGAGAAGGCCTGGGGGCCGAAGGCGGAAGTCTATCGCTGCGAGAACTGCAAGGCGCTTTACCTTCCCACTCCTGGGGAGAGCAAGGTAAACGTCGCGGGGCAGGGAATGATTTCAGTCTTTGGGCTGACGCTGCCGCCGAAGGAAAAATAGCTGCTAGCTCCTGACTTCTAGCTAAGGCTACCTAAGATTTGTGGGATTGTGGATCTGGGGATTCGAACACATTCGAACGAGACGCTGCTCGTGCGTTGACGCTTGTCGGCATTGTTTAGCTAGGAGCTAGCAGCTAGAAGCTTTTCATGAACACCTCCGATCTCATCTATGACTGGAACCAGAATTTTCCGCCGGGACTGAAGCCGCCGGGGCCGGTTCTGTTGAACGACGAAAGCCTCCGCGATGGATTGCAATCTCCGTCGGTGCGCGATCCATCCATCCCAGAGAAGATCGAAATCCTACATTTGATGGAATCGCTGGGGATCAACGCGCTGGATCTCGGATTGCCTGGGGCCGGCACGAGAGCCGTCGAGGCCGTGACCGCGCTCGCGCGTGAAATCGATTCGCACCGGATGAAGATTCAGCCCAACTGCGCGGCGAGAACGCACGAAAACGATATTCGCCCGATCGCAGAAATCGTGCAGAAAACCGGTGTTCGCATCGAGGCGGCGACCTTCATCGGATCGAGCCCCATCCGGCGCTTCACCGAAGGCTGGACTGACGACTTCCTGTTCACGACCACCGAGAAGGCCGTCAAATATGCCGTCTCTCTTGGTCTCGACGTCATGTACGTCACCGAGGACACCAGTCGCTGCGATCCGGAAACGGTGAAGCGGCTTTATACGACGGCGATTGAAAGCGGAGCGCGTGCCATCTGCATTTGTGATACGGCCGGACATGCGACTCCCATGGGCGCTCTTTCACTCGTGCGGTTTGTGATCGAGCAGGTGGTGAAGCCTTCGGGAGAGAAGATTCGCGTGGACTGGCACGGACACAGCGATCGCGGGCTTTCGATCGCCAACTCGATGGCAGCCATCATCGCCGGAGCAAACTGCGTGCATGGATGCGCGATCGGACTGGGCGAGCGCGTCGGCAATACGCAAATCGACCAGATGCTGGTCAATCTCAAGTTAATGGACATTGCGCCCTGGGCGCAGCAGGATCTCACCAAGCTGAAGCAGTACTGCCAGGCAGTGTCGCGTGCGACAGGCGTGCCGATTCCTGCGAATTATCCGGTGGTCGGCGATGATGCGTTTCGCACTGCCACTGGAGTTCATGCAGCTGCGATCATCAAGGCGTATCACAAGAATGACATCGTTCTGGCGAATACTGTTTACTCCGGCGTCCCGTCGCATGTATTTGGTCTCGACCAGATCATTGATGTCGGTCCCATGAGCGGGAAATCGAATGTGCTGTTCTGGCTGGAGCGGCACGGGATTCCCGCTTCGGACGAGGTTGTGGACCGCATCTTTCAGCGAGCGAAGAAAAGCGATCACACGTTGAGCGAAGCGGAAATCCTCGAATGCGTGCCCGCCGCGGCAAAGCAGTAAGACGTTATGCCTCCATACTTGCGACACGCAATTCTCGGGGCAGGCGGCGTCGGCGGCCTGATGGGTGCGTGCCTTGCGAAGAGTGGCGATTCGGTTACGCTGGTTGTTCGAGCTGAATCGTTCGCGCAATATCCGGAAGCACTTAGGTTAGAGAGTCCGTTTGGGAATTTCCAAGTGCCGATTTCGAAGGCCGCCGAAGTTCCGCAATGCGATGTTCTGTGGATCACTGTGAAGGCAACGCAGCTTGACGCTGCGTTGCGTGCTGTTACGCGGCCAGAAGCGGTCGGCGCGATCGTACCGCTGCTCAACGGAATCGATCACGTGGCGAGCCTGCGGGCGAAATACGGAGCAGGGAAAGTCATCCCCGCCACGATCGCGGTCGAGACTGAGCGCGTGGCTCCTGCTCGCGTCGTGCACCGTTCTCCGTTTGCGCGGCTGAGTGTGTTGTCTGCTGGACGAAGTCTGCTCGGGGAGACAATCGACGGCCTTGGGAAACTCGGCTTCGAGTGCCGCTTCGTCGATGACGAACCTACGCTGATGTGGAGCAAGCTGGTCTTTCTCGCTCCATTTGCGCTGTCGACGACGGCCGCAGGTCAGCCGATCGGCGGTGTTTTAACTGACCCGGAGCGGCGGGAACTCGCCATCGGATGTGTGCGCGAGGCATGCGCTGTTGCAATCGCCGAAGGGGCAAAAGTGGACCCGAATGCAATCATCGCAGGATCCGGGAAGTTTCCTCCGGGGATGCGCAGCTCGATGCAGAAAGACATGGAACAGGAGAATCCGCCGGAATTGGACGCCATTGCAGGGCCAATCCTGCGCGGCGCCACCCGGCATGGGATTGCGGTTCCGGCCACGCAAAGGCTGGTTGCCGAGATTGAGGCCAAGTGCCGGAAGTATTAGTATTTTCCACAACTTAGGTTGTATCTTCCGTAACACGGTCCCCCATTTGATCAAGTTCCAATCTTCAAAACGCGTTGTAAACTGACCCATACGCCTCATGAGCCCTAGCCCTCTTCGTCCCGAGCTTCCGGCACTCGAGATTTCGGTGCAGCAGGAAGTCGCTCGCCTGGCCGCCTCGCCCGAGGTGCGGTCGGCGTTCAACTGGTTCCGGATGCAGGAGCCGCAACTGCTGCACTGGCAAATGGAGATGGCGCGGATTCCAGCGCCGCCGTTCGGTGAGTCGGCGCGCGCAGCCTGGCTCTCGGAGCGCTTCCGCGAGGTCGGATTGGACGAGGTCCGCATCGACGATGTCGGAAACGTGTTTGGAACGCATCCCGGCTTCGGTCGCCGCTTTATCGCATTGAGTGCACACATCGACACGGTATTTCCGGCGAATACGCCGTTGAATATTCGGCAGCAGGGGAGCCGTATTTACGGCCCCGGCGTTTCCGATAATGGGGCGGGTGTTGCGGCGATGCTCGCGATTGCAAGTTTGCTGCGCTCTGTGCGCATTCGCCATGCGTTGCCGTTTGTATTCATTGGAAACGTGGGCGAAGAGGGCGAAGGTGATTTGCGCGGCATGCGGCACATCTTCTCAACCCCGCGATGGAAGGATTCCATTGCCTACAGCCTGGTGCTCGACGGCGCGGGTGCAGACACGATCGTGGCAGAAGCCTTGGGCAGCCGACGCTTCGAAGTCATCGTGCGAGGGCCGGGAGGGCATTCCTGGAGCGATTTTGGCGCGCCGAATCCGATTGTGATTCTGGCGAAGGCGATCGAGACTTTCACGGCGACTACCGTTCCGACGACTCCGAAAACGACCTTCAATATCGGCGTGATTCGGGGCGGGACGTCGGTGAATTCCATTCCAGAGTCGGCGAGCATGAAGGTCGATATTCGCTCCACGTCGATGACCGAGATGGAGCGGCTGGAGCAATCGCTGCGGCTGGCGCTGAACCGCGCGGTGGAAGAGGAGACGTTGACGGCCGAGATGCGTTCTGCGGCGCAGAAGCGTCCGGCGGGTGTGAGTTGTGAGGTGGTGGTGATCGGCAATCGTCCCGCAGGCGAGTTACAGCCGGGGGCGCGAATGTTGCAGGTGGTGCGCGCGGTAGATTCGCAGTTGAATAACGCGGCGCAAGTGCAGCGGGCGTCGACGGACGCGAACATTCCTCTATCGCTTGGCCTTGAAGCTCTGGCCATCGGTGGCGGAGGTTCCGGCGGCGGGGCGCATACGCTGCAGGAATGGTTCGATTCAAACGGGCGCGAGCTGGCGTTGAAGCGAATTTTATTGACCATGCTGGCGCTCGCGGGGGTGGGAGAATGAGTCTAACGCTTAAATTGGGCTTGGGTGGATCGTTGCTCGGATGCATTCTTATGTCGGCTGCCGTATCAGGTCAGAATGCCGTCGCAGCGCAAGACAGTAAGCCTAAGGCGGATGTCATTTTTGTCCACGCCAATATCTATACGGGAGTTCCCGCCAATTCTCAGTTCAGTTCGATCGACCGCGAGGAGGCGTTGGCCATCAAGGGCGATCGCATTTTGGCCGTTGGGAAGACTGTTGACCTGAAGAAGCTGAAAGGCCCACAGACGCAGGTGGTCGATCTGGGCGGGCATTTCGTGATGGCGGGATTCAACGACGCGCATTTGCATCTCGCCGACGCAGGAGCCACGAAGCTGAGCGTTGATTTAACCGGCGTGAAATCGCTGGATGAGCTGCGCGATCGTGTCGCGAAAAAAGTGGAAGAGGCAAAAGCGGGCGAATGGATCCTCGGCGCTGGATGGGATGAAACGCTTTGGCCGGTAAAGGTGACGCCGACGCGCTGGGATCTGGACGAGGTTTCGGGCGGCCATCCGGTGTTTCTGGAGCGCATCGACGGCCACATCGCCGTAGCCAACACTCGCGCGTTGCAACTGGGAAGCATCAACCTGGCGAGCCGCGATCCGCAGGGTGGCCACATCGACCGCAATGAAAACGGCGAGCCCACCGGCATTCTGCGCGAGACGGCGCAGCAGGCGGTGGAAGATGTAATTCCCAAGCCTAACCACGACCAGATGCGGCAGGGGATCGAACTCGCGCTCGCGGATCTGGCGCAACATGGAGTGACCTCGGCGCAGGACTATTCGCCGAATTGGGAGAACTTTCAGATCTATGAAGAGTTGGAAAAAGAGGGCAAGCTCACGGCGCGGATCAGCGAATGGCTGCCCTTTGATGAGACTGTCGACGAGTTGAATCAGAAGCGGCAGTCGCATCCGCAGTCGGACCTGATGCTGCACACCGGAATGCTGAAGGGCTTCATGGACGGTTCGCTCGGATCGCATACGGCGGCGATGCTGGCTCCTTACTCCGACGATCCGCAGAACTCCGGTTTGCCGCGCTACGACGCTACCAAGCTGAACGACATGACCAAAGAGCGGGTGCTGGCGGGATTCCAGATCGGATTCCACGCCATCGGGGATAAAGGGGTGCAGATGGCGCTCGATGCGTTCTCGGGCGCGGAGAAAGTGGCGCGCGAGTCGCACGTGAAAGCTGCCAATGGAGGCGACGATTACCGACTCCGGGTCGAACATGCGCAGGTTACGAATTTTGCGCAGATTGCCGAGTTCAAGCAGCTGAAAGTGATCGCGTCGATGCAGCCGAGTCATGTGCTGACGGACATGCGGTGGGCACAGGATCGCCTCGGACCCAAGCGGGCGGCGACTTCTTATGCATGGCTCTCGTTCCTGAACAAAGGGGTGGCGCTCGCGTTTGGCACCGATTATCCGGTGGAACCGGTTACACCGTTTCGCGGGTTATATGCGGCGGTGACACGCAAAAGCGAAAATGGGAAACAGGAATACTTTCCAGAGCAGCGGCTGACGATGGATCAGGCGATTGCCGCCTACACGACGGGCTCGGCATTCGCTGAATTCGAGGAAAGGGAAAAAGGAAAACTCGTTCCGGGAATGCTTGCCGATTTTGTCGTGCTGGACCGTGATGTCACCGCTGTTTCGCCGGAAAAGGTCCTGGCGACGAAGGTCCTTCGGACTGTGGTTGGCGGCAAGACTATTTACGAGGCGAAGTAAAATTTCGTAAATGGTGGCGTCGACCAATACTAGCCAAAGGCGACGATCTGGGACGGTCATCTCCCGCGTTTTGAGCCGATTACAAATTTCATCCCCATCAAACGCTTTTGCCGGTTCGTGCGTCTAATGACCTAACCGAATGGCTTTCCAGGCTAGTTTTTGGGTCCATACAGGTCGCAGGTCTCGTTTGGATCAATAGGTATAATATTGGAGTTTGGAGTTCTGGAGGAAAGTCGACTTATGGATTCGGGCGCAATGTGGATGCGCATGAAGGCCCGCGGATGGGTCTACACGCTCAGTATCTTGGCAACACTCTCGCTGGGGATTCTGATTGGGACGGTGATCTCGTACGGGGTCAAGGGGAAAGAGGGCCAGAGCCGCGAAGTGGCTCCGCTCACCATGCCTTCTCCGCAGCAGATGTCCAACACGTTTTCGCAGATTGCGAAGCAATTGGAGCCAAGCGTCGTAAACATCAATACGGAATCGACCATCAAGACCATCCATCGGCGACGGGGCGGCAATGGCGACGATGACGACGATAGCGGCGGGATGGAAGATTTCTTCAATCACTTTTTCGGCGCGCCCGGCGGACAGGGTCAGGGCGGTGCTCCAGGCGGTCCTGACGGCGGCGGCTCGATTCGCGAGCGCTCGCTGGGATCGGGTGTAGTTGTCGATGCGAAGGGCTACATCCTGACCAACCGTCACGTGATCGAAAAGGCGGACCGGATTCGCGTTCGCTTCGTCGACGATGCTCCCGGCGTGCAGCACGACGCAAAGGTGATCGGGTCGGATCAGGAGACGGATCTCGCGGTCATCAAGGTGGACATGGACCATCCGCTTCCGGTGGCGAAGATGGGCAACTCCGACTCCATGCAGGTCGGCGACTGGGTTCTGGCGATTGGCAGCCCCTTTGGGCAAGCCGGCACCGTGACGGCAGGAATTGTTTCCGCCAAGGGACGCGATATCGTTCCGCAGCGGCAGTTCCAGTCGTTCATCCAGACCGATGCGGCCATCAATCCAGGAAACTCGGGCGGCCCGCTCGTCAACATGAATGGCGAGGTCATCGGGATCAACACGGCCATTCTGAGCGAGACGAACGCCTATGCGGGAATCGGCTTCGCATTGCCTTCGAAGACGGTGATCGAGGTCTATAACCAGCTGACCGGGCCCGAGCACAAAGTATCGCGCGGCTCGATCGGAATCATGTTCGACCAGGTGGAGAATCCGGCGATTGCGCGCGTTTATGGCACCGGCACCGGAGTCACGATTTCGAGCGTGGTGGCGGGCAGTCCGGCAGACGAAGCTGGCCTGAAGGTTGGCGACACCATCACATCGGTGGACGGAAAGAAGGTAATCAAGGGGTCCGATCTCGTCGATTACATCGCTTCACGGAAGCCTGGAACCAAGATTCAACTCGGCTTCATCCGCAATGGCAAGACACAGGAAGCGACTGTCGTTACGGCGGATCGCGCCAAGCTCTTTGCCGCACGCCTCGGAGACGATCAAGGGAACGATGACGAGAATGCTCCGAAGCAGAGCAAATTCGGCATCACCGTAAGAAAGATTACGCCGGAGATGGCAGACCGGCTCGACATGGAATCGGGCAAGGGAGTCATCGTGCAGGACGTGAAGCCGGGCTCATTCGCGGAAGACATCAA
>DATJOA010000208.1:0-2897 GCA_035507635.1 Candidatus Acidiferrales bacterium | reverse complement strand
GCCGACATCCATGTAAGTTGACTAGGGCCTTCGGCCCGCGAAACTCTATGAAAATTGTTTCGATCTAAGCAATAATCCACAACGGCGCGGAGATGGCGAGATCGAAAAAGACAGTGGAGAGGCTGAAGCCGTATGTAAGTTTGATCCGGAGCGTGCGTGATCGAGCGAATGAATGGTGCGTCGTTTTCTCCCTGTAGGAGCGGCGATAGCCCGAGACCCAGGTTAATGTAATCTCCAGCACGCTCTCCGCTCCCGCCAGGAGGGAGCCTATGGCTTATAGGATGGCGGGAATCGATGTCCATAAAAAGAAACTGGCGGTGGTAGTCGCTGACGTCGAAGTCGAAGACGAATACCAATTTGAGCGACGCTGGTACGGTAGCAATCCCGAGCAGTTGCGGGTGCTGTCGGAGTGGCTCATCGAGCAGCAGATCGAAGAAGTGGTAATGGAGTCAACGGCGCAATATTGGAAGCCGGTTTGGGGAGCGCTGGAGCGATATTGGAAGCCGAGATGTCACAGTCGAGAAGATGCAGGGCGGATGTCCGGAACACTGCATCTCGCACAGGCCTTGTCCAATCGCGGGCGGCGCGGCCGGAAGAACGATTTTCGGGATGCCGAACGGTTGGTGAAACGGCTTGTATCGCAGGAGTTGGTCTTGAGCTTCGTGCCCGATGCCGAACAGCGAATGTGGCGAACGCTAACACGCACGAGATATCAACGGACGCGTGACAAGATACGTCTCCAAAATCAATTGGAGTCCTTGCTGGAAGAAGCCCACATCAAGTTGTCCAGTTTGGTTTCAGATCTATTGGGTGTGAGTGCACGTCGTATGTTGAAGGCGCTAGCGGACGGAGAAACCGATCCTGCAGTTCTCGCCGCATTGGCCGATCAGCGCTTACGCGCCACGCCGGCGCAGTTGCATGACGCGCTAGGTGCGTGCACAGATCTCAGTCCGGTCCATCGCCGGCTGGTGAAGATGACGCTGGAGAGCTTGCAATTCGTCGAGCAGCAGATCAGTCAACTGGATCAGGAGATGGCGAGTCTGCTCCGCCAGCATCAGGATGCCGTTGAGAGGCTGGCGGTCGTCCCCGGACTCGGGGTGGATTCGGCGCAACAGATCATTGCCGAAGTGGGCGTTAAGGCAGCGACTTTCCCGTCGGCCGAGAAGCTCTCCTCGTGGGTAGGGGCATGCCCGGGAGAGGAAGAGAGCGCAGGTGTGAACCGCAGCCGACACTCGCCGAGGGGCAATCGCCAGATGCGGCGAGTTCTCAACCAAGCGGCGAATGCCGCTGTCAAACACAAGGGAAGCATCTTCGAGATCGTGTACCATCGCCTCGTGCAGCGCCTGGGACACAATAAGACTATAGGCGTAATTGTGCATCGCCTCTGTCATCTGATCTGGATCATTTTGCATAAAGGCATTCGGTATGAGGAACGCGGTCCTGCAGTATCCGAACAGTCCAGACAACGCCGTACAGCAAGAATGATCCGGACACTCAGAGTCCTTGGCTACCGAGTCGAACCTCTAACAAATCCGGCATGACGGAAGTGATTTTCGACCCAGTCTTGTGTCAAGGCGAAAAAGATTCTCCTGACGCGCGCTTCGGAGGAGCGCGCACGTGTGGTGCCTGTCAGAACCCGCAGCTCGCATGTCTGCCTTTCGGCGATGGTTCCTGCCTTCGCAGAACCGGACATCCATTCACTGTCTCAGATCCTTGCGGACCGTCACAGAAGATTGAGCGTGTGTTCTCTGCCAGTCCTGAAACAATTCGGAGAGAGCCTCGGGAGTTTGATCTCCGTCGCTCAGTCGGCAACCGCGGGACCTGGCAGTCTGCGCGCTGTATGATCCTGTGTTTTTCGCCCGGAGGGCGCGGTTTCTAAGCCGCTGCGCTCTGGGAATCTGCGAAGGGTACGAAGTCACGTTGCCCCCGATCCACGGCGAGCAGATACGCGACCATCTTCCGAGCAACGGCCAGCGTCGCTCGATTGGCATTCCCCTTCTGCTTCTCTCTTTCATAGACCAAGGCCAGATTATGATCCTGTCTGGGCGCCAGCTTCGCCGCCTCCACCAGCACCCGCTGGATATGTTTGTTGCGCTGTTTGGAAAGTGGGGTGCGCATCACCTTGTCGGCGGAGCTCTTTTCATCACCGCAAAGCCCGCAGTAACTGATGGCTTGTCGGATCGAAGAGAAACGGGAAACGTCGCCCATTTCTAGTGCCCAGGTCAGGGCTGTGATCGGGCCCACTCCAGGCACCGTCCTGAGCCGTTTGATTCGCTCCGCCAGCAGAGGGTCTCGCTGCAGTGAACTGACCAGGGCGTATTCCGTTTTCTGTAATCGCACAATGGTGTCACGGCTCACTCGCAGCAACGGCCGGATGCTTTCCTGCACCTCTTCGTTGGCCGCGAGCAGTTCGCGGAAATAACCCACCTTGTGCAATCGTTTTTTGTTATGGCTTACGCCCGTTTCCATGAGTAGCCCCGAGATGCGATTCTTCATCTGCACCATCTGGCGCACCAGCAGGTGTCGGTAGCGCAGGGTGCGGCGTCGGTCCCGAATCGCGGTCGAGGCCATGTGGCATTCCGGCAGAAAGTCGCAGCGCAAGCAGTCGGCGATCTTGCCGGCATCGATCCGGTCGTTCTTCTTCTTGGCCGCGGCGATGGCGCGCAGCATCAGCGGATGTGCTACTTTCACCTGCTGAGCATGTGGCAGCAGATGATCGTAAATCCAGCCAGTGAAAATCGTGGCTTCCATGGCTACGGTCCACGGTTGCGGAAGTGTCTTCATCCAGTCGTCCAGTTCCCATCGCGTTGCCCCAACTTTGCCTTCCCGATGAACCTGACCGCTGGCATCCTTGACGCAGTAGCTGATCGTCTTCTTGTGAACATCCAGCCCGATGT
>DATJOA010000207.1:0-20237 GCA_035507635.1 Candidatus Acidiferrales bacterium | reverse complement strand
TTCGGGACGACGGGCGAGGTCACGCGCGGCCTGACTTGGTCCATTCGGCCGTCATCCGATTGTCCGTTCAGTTCCAGGTCGAGTGACCGCCTAGGCCGAGATTGCCAGAGGCAGGACGACTAGTCTATTGGACGAAAGTATCGAATAATGCGACGGTAGGGATCAGACGTTGACCAAAGCGCCTTGCGCACTGTTTTGCAGAATCCCAATACTATCGTCCAATTGATTCGCCAAAACACCTCGCGTCTAATCTTTCCATTGCAGAGTCGAATACTCAAGATAAGGATGACAAAGATATGCCTGAGGCGACCTGGAGGCCTCACGAGAAGCATGGACAGCTGACGACGCAGAGCGACTTGCCCGACAGCGTCTACGCTTTTCCGAAACAGCGGAAAGAACCGCTCACCGACGCACAACATGTGCGTAACGCGGTCGCGCGGTTCGATCAAGTCATCGATGTCTCCGACGCCGACCGCGCTTTGGCGTTCGCCAACATCGAGAAAGCGGCAAGCTACTACGACGTGAACCTCGCCGAAACGTCATGGCACGACCTGGGCCTTCATCCTCAAAGAAACAGAAAGGAGGCTGCCGGCAAAGGCGCTGTTACGCGCGAACGCCAAGCGCACAGCTAAGAGGCGCCAGTGGCAAAGTAGCTAGACAGAATGTTTGAGAAGGATATGCCGAGAGACAAATTCATTCGATCGGGTTGGCGATGTGACAGTTGTGGTGGAGTTGTGCAAGATCTGCAGGCAGGATGGGTGGAGTGGCTTGCGGCGGAGGATTGTAAGGGAAGACCGAAAGTAGGCGGTTTGCGGTTAGTGCACCGCCGCAACGCGAGCCCAAGATGGCGAGAGCCGCACGGATGCCAGTACAATCCGCGAGAAGAATTCAGACGAAACAGTAGCATCGTGGAGGGATTATCGCTTGATCGCTTCGCGGGTCCCGATGGCCTTATGTTATTGCTCTCGATGATTGCTGAACGTGAACTCCCGGTTTGGGACGTGATCGAACTAACTAAGCGTGTGCAGATTCCTGGCTACGTGGTGGTGTACGAGCTGGTTCACGATGCCGTTAGCGAAGGGGTTGTCTCACCTTCGATCTCGCCGGGGTTTTACTTGCAGTGCGAGATCTGGGACGTACTGATGTGGGCCGAATACCGGAATTGTCTGAAGACGAGCGAGGTCAGCCGGCAGAACCCGTACGTGGTTCCTCGCTAAATATTTCGCGATCATCGTCACGGCTTGTGCGACTGGTCGCCTTTGCCGCTCCAAGTGTGGTTAGTGACTGCTTGTGCAGCTGTACAAGGAGATGAAAGATGAAAGCAGTTGTTGTGCACCAATATGGCGGTCCTGAAGTGCTCAAGTTCGAAGACTACCCCGACCCGGTTCCCGGTAGGGACGAAGTTTTGGTGCGCGTGGCCGCTACGAGCGTCAATCCGATTGACTACAAGCGACGCGCTGGATTGACAAAGGATTTCTACCCCATGACGTTCCCGAGCCTCATAGGAGTGGATATCGCGGGGACCGTGGTCAAGATCGGCCCGGGCGTGGAAGGCTTTTCCGTCGGCGACCAGGTCTTCGCTATGGCAGACAATACCTACGCCGAACTTTGCGTCGTGAAGGCTGCCGTTCTGGCGAAAGTTCCCAAGGGACTCGATTTGATCCAGGCAGCGGCGCTGCCGCTGGTGACAACGACTGGAAACCAGCTATTGTCGGCTACTGGGGTGAAAGCGGGTCAGACGGTGCTCGTCGTCGGTGCTGCTGGAAATGTTGGGCGTTCGGCGGTTTTTACTGCGAAACAACGGGGGGCCACTGTGATCGCGGGCGTGTTGAAGAAGCAAGCGAATGACGCGAAGGCAGTCGGAGCGGATCAGGTCGTTGCAACAGACGACCTCACCGCGATTGCGAGTCTTCCGCTGCTCGATGCGGTAGCGGATGCCGTCGGCGGAAAAACCGCCGAGAAGCTGATCGCCAAGGTCAAGCCAGGAGGTGTATATGCATCCGTTGTCGAACTGCCAAAAAACGCCGCGGAGTACCCGTCTGTGAAGATCGTGCACGTATTCTCGAAATTCGACAGGAAGACCCTCGAGTTCATGGCCGAAGCGGTGCGAGACGGCAAGTTGCTAATTCCGATTAGCCAAAAGCTGCCGCTCAGTGAAGCAGCCGAGGCTCAGGCAGCAGCAGAGAAGGGAGTTGCCGGGAAGATTTTGCTGGTGGCCTGAGGCTTAGTGCGGAAACACGAGACAAGAGAAAAGCGAAATGAAATCGAATAACGACCGGCGCGGGATCAATCGCAATTCGAGACCAAGCGGCGACGGGTGTGTGGAGTGCCTCGGATCACCGAACGGCTGGTGGTTTCATCTCCGTCGGTGTGCAGAGTGTGGGCATATCGGATGCTGTGATAGTTCTCCAAGTCAACATGCATCGAAGCATGCAAGGGCGACAGGGCATCGGATCATTACCAGCTTTGAGCCGGGGGAGGACTGGTTTTTCGATTACGACAAGCAGGCGATGATCCAAGGAGTAGAGTTGCCCCCGCCGCACGCGCATCCCGAAAATCAGCCCGCCCCTGGGCCCGCGGGAAGGGTGCCGGCAAATTGGGAATCACTGCTGCACTAGCCAGCGACCGGCGCGATCGTCTCCGGAAAAGAATGAAAGCTGGAAGGGACCATCATTTTGGCCGCGGGAATCGGAGTCGTTCCGTTCAAGCTTGGTGACGAATCTTCTGGCGACACAAATACACAATTCTGTGGCGCTTATGCCGAATGCGGGGTGGTGTCGGCGCCGAGGGCGTGACGCACAATTTCGAATTTTGGTTGGTGGCAAGTCGCCGATACACTGAATGCTCCTCTAGCCCGACAGTCGTCCAATCAGCAGATCGAAGAAGCGAGCAGAATTCACTTCCAGGGCCACACGAGCGTTGGGAACCCACTTGTCTCTCACGACCGGTGAAACTCTTGTTCCGGCGAGAGTAGGGGCAGCGCCCCGAATTACCATGCTCGATTCAGCTTTCTTTTGCATTTCCGGGCTGCGCCTCAGGTCACCTTGATGCGGGCTATATCCAAGCGTCTGCCCAGCCGTCAATTCTCCGTTTACTTCCACATCGACGTAATAATCTGCAAAGGTGAGGATGGAAGGATCCAGAAATGCTGTCAAGGCCAGCGAATCATGCATATTAGGCCCAATGAGAAATCCTTGTGCACGGTTGTGGTCGATCGCACTGCGTGCGATTTTAGCAGCGGCCTGGCTTACGCGGGTCTTCGACGAGCTTAGCTGCCTGACGTGCTCGTCCGTCAAGGAGGTTTTTCGAGTCACATCAAGACCGACCATCGTGATCGGAATACCCGACTGAAAGACCATCCGTGCAGCTTCCGGATCGACGTAGATATTGAATTCCGCGGCCGGAGTGATGTTACCGCCAGACAATGAGCCGCCCATCATCACCACCCCGCGAATCTTGGAGGCGAGTTCTGAATCCGCCGCGAGAGCCGCGCCAATGTTCGTCAGCGGACCGATGGTGATCAGGGTGACCTCTCCCGGATATTTGCGGACGACGTCGCAAATGATTTGGGCTGCCGGTTCCTTGACCGGCTTCGTCGTCGGTTCCGGAAACTGGGCGCCGCCCAATCCATTCTCGCCATGCGCATAGGCGGCAGTCACCAGCCTCCGCACCATCGGACTCCTTGCGCCGGCAGCAACCGGAATTTCGGTGCGTTCGGCAATCTCAACCATTCGCAACGCGTTCGGAAGAGTGAGATCGATCGGCACGTTTCCAGCCACCGGAGTGATGGCTTCGATTTGCAGTTCTGACGATCGCATCGCCAGTAGCAATGCAAAGGCATCATCAACTCCTGGATCGGTGTCGATAATGACACGCGCTTTCCCCGATCCGCTGTCGCGGGCCGACATCTCGGGAACAGACAGAACTCCCGTCAAGCTCGAAGCCAAGATTGCCGCTCCTGATGACGTTACGAACTGACGACGTGTGACTCCTGCCAATCTAGTAGACATAGTTCTTCCCCTGAGGTCATTACCCATAGAAATGTACCAGCCGTTGCTAGTTACGTGGCGGCGCGATCATCAAGTTGTTGTGCAGATCATAAAGCTTCTTCGTATCTACATGGAACTGAATAGAGGCTCTGTGCTTGTAGGGTGGAACCACAGCGTCAGTTGCCATCCGGCAGGGCATCGGGGAGAACAGGAAGAAGAACGGAGGTAGATGAGCGGATGTTTGACTTTGGCGCATCTGAAAACTGAGTTTGAAGAGCGTGTTTCAGATTGCCTTTTGGCACGGAATGACGTCGTTACGGTGCGCGCTTCCCGTTCGCGATCTGGTGGCTCTCTCGAAAAAAAGGGAAAGCGAAAAGGTCAGCCCCATCGAGGCTGCTCATCAAGACTGATACCAAGCGCGGTTTTTCCCACGACTTCGTGGGTGAGAAAAGCATTGCCCGGATGAATTCGGCCGAGACGTGCATCTCTGAGCAGCCGTTCGTATCCAGAGGAGCGAAAAATGCCTGCACCGCCGGCAACGTCGAGTCCGGTATCTACGACGCGCCAGGCTCCTTCCACCGCATGGTACTTGGCAGCAAACAGTTTCGATGGCCATTCGGGACCATGGTCCACGCCATTCGACCAATCGTCTGCTATCCGGTCGAGATGAGGTCCGATCGACTCCAATTCAATCACCATTTGTGCAATTGCGTGCTGAATTTCAGGGTGATAGGCCATAGAACGCGAGAGCGCGAGAGAGGGTTTATTCTTTACGGCGGCGAGGCTCTTATCCAAAGCGCGCTTGGCGAGTCCGTAATATACGTTGCCAAAGCCGACGGCGGCCCATGCAAATACTGCGAGGACGAAAGGATCGATTCCCGCTGCACCTGCGGGCACAACGCGCGCCACGTAGCGGTCGGGAATGAACGCGTTTTCCACAACGGTATCGTCGCTGCGGGTGGCGCGCATGCCGAGAACATCCCACGTCTCTTTAACAACGTAGCCGGCACTGTCGCGTGGCATGAATGCGTGGACAATCTTCGGATGACTGGGATCGCCACTATCCATCCCGTGAAGGCCAAACCGAGTCCAGACGGGTGTTAAGCTCCCAAAATGCTTGTGACCCGTAAGGCGATAGCCACCCTCTACTCGTTCTGCTTTAGAGGTGGAAAGAAGCACGGGAATATCGTTGCCGCTTTCGGCGTGACCGGCTGCGAAGATCTCGCCCGCGGCTGCGTCACGCAGCATCCATTCCAACGAAGTATCTCCGTGCCGCCAAAGGTCGGCCGCAACGCCGATCCAGTACAGATGCATGTTAACGGCCAGAGCCGTGGCCGGCGCGTAATAAGCCAAACGGCGTTGCTCGCGACACACCTCTGCAAGATTCAGGCCCCCGCCTCCGAATTGGGATGGGACTGGCATAACAAGGTAATTTGCGGCGCGGAGTTCCTCGAAATCCTGATCGAAGAAACAGTTCGTGCGGTCATAGGTCGCGGCGCGAGAGTCAAACCGCGCCAACATCTCGGCGCTAAGAATGCTCGAAGAAACAGGATTCGAAACCTTGGGGCCTTCAGTTTTTACGGGACTGCTGCCATTACTCGAGTTCCTGCTGGCAGCGGTCTTGCGTTTGACAGTTTTCATGAGTTTTTGCCTCGCGCCGGTTGTTCCGCGTATTCTACGCTCTGGAACGCCGAGCCGCCGTTTTTCGGCGGATGTTCGGTCGTGATCAACGATTTTATGGGCGGGCTTCGTAAATGATGTTGAAAGGAGTCTCGTTCGCACGACGGAAACGACTGAATCCGGCCGCAGAAACCACCTCACGAATGCGTTTCTCGCCTGCCTGGGCTCCCAGGCACAGACCGATTTCTTGCGAGCGTGAACATGGCGTACACAAAAGCGTCGAGAACGAATAGTAGACTCGCCCGACCGGATTCAGGTTGTCTTTCAGTTCGTCATGCGCGAAAGGCTCGACGATCATCCAGGTCCCGTCTTTGGCGAGCGAGTCACGAACGTGAGCGGCCGCACCGACTGGATCGCCCATGTCGTGCAAGCAATCAAAGACGGCAACGAGATCATAGTCTTTGCCCGGGAAGTCCTTTGCGTTGGATACCTCAAAGCTGACGCGATCACTTACCCCTTGGCGCTTGGCCGATTCGCGTGCCGACTCGATGGACTTGTCGTGATAGTCGAATCCGAAGAGCTTCGATTTCGGAAAAGCTTTCGCCAACAGTAAAGTCGATGCGCCTTTGCCGCATCCCACATCGGCCACACGGGCTCCAGCCTCCAGTTTTCGTCTTACGTCATCGAGCGAGGGTATCCATGAACTGACCAGATTGGCGGCATAGCCAGGACGGAAGAACTTCTCGCAGCCGTGAAACACTCCATCATCGTGTTCGTGCCAGCCCATTCCGGCGCCCGTGCGGAATGACTCGGCGATGCGTGGAACAGCGGCCAGCGAACCCAGCGCCAGTTCAAACGCCCCCGGCAGGTAAGCCGGGCTATCCTCCTGCGCCAGCGTAAAAGCCTGTTCTTCGGTCAGGCAGAACCGGCGAGTTCGTTCGTCGTAGGTGATGTAGCCGCCCGCAGCCTGGGAGGCCAACCATTCGCGTAGATACCGCTCGTCGGTTCCGGTATTGGCGGCCAGTTCTGCAGAGCTCATTGGCCCAGCCGCCAGCGCCTTGTAAAGACCCAGCTTTTCCCCAATCACTACCATGCCAGCATGGACCGAAGCACCCAGATCCATAACGAATTGCCCGATGAAAGCATTGAGTTTGTTCATGTCCAAGGCGGAAGCTTGTGCCGTGCTCATTTTGATATCTCCTTATCCGGAATGGTGTTGTCCGTTCCTGCGAGTCGTCTCAGCTTCTTTTAGCTGTGGCGGCTTTGCTAGAATCCAAGCAATCAGTCATTCTTGTCCGACGGCGCTTGCCGGAAGCGTGCCGAAGCTCGGTATGCGGCTGCCAATGCCAAAGTACCTGTCTGGACCGGTGGGCGTAACGAAACAACGCCGAAGAAATACCGAAAAATCCAAGAAATACAGCGTTTGAGTGGTGCGGGAGAAGCACAGACTTGGCAAGCAAGCCACCCATCTACCGTTTTGCTGAGTTTGAGCTAGATATTCAGCGGGGATGCTTGCTTAAGTCCGGAAAGCAAGTCCGAATTCGCCCCAAGGTTTACGATGCACTGAAATATCTGGTCCAGAACCCGGGGCGGCTGATCGGCAAGCAAGAACTTATTCGGGCAATCTGGCCGGACAGTTTTGTCACGGATGATTCGCTCGTGCAATGCACTATTGAGCTGCGGCGGGCTCTTGACGATCGCGAGCAGCAGTTGCTGAAGACGGTGCCGCGGCGGGGATACTTATTTACTCCGCAAGTCATGCAATCCGCGGATGACGAGGGTATCTCGCCTGGGCATCAACCGGAAGAAATTCATACCTCCATAGTCGCTCGAGTCGCGAGAAAGCTCGTTGACTTGCCCAGTCCACGGACTTCGTTGATCGGACGCGAACAAGAAGTGGCGCAGGCGGCCGATCTCTTGCGAAGAGCAGACGTACGTCTTCTAACTCTCACAGGAGCAGGCGGCGCGGGCAAAACGCGATTGGCAATAGCGGTAGCTGCTGCAGCCGCCGGCGACTTCAGGGGAGGAGTTCGGTTCGTTGGGCTTGCGTCCATTACCCACGCTGATCTCGTTGCGACCGCGCTTGCGAAATCGCTCGACCTGGAGCAAGTTCCAACCCGCAACATTCCAGAGTTGCTCACCAACTACCTCCTGGATGCAGGAAGGTTTTTGTTCGTCCTGGATAACTTCGAGCAGGTGCTGCCAGCAGCGACCGTTGTGGCACAGGTTCTCAGTTCTTGTCCCGCTCTCAAAGTGCTGGTAACTAGCCGTGCCTGCCTGCACATCTATGGAGAGCACGAATTTCCTGTCGCTCCTTTGGAGCAGGATTCCGCTGTCCAGCTCTTCGTGCAACGCGCAACGGCGGTCAGGCCTAATTTTGCAGTCACGGACGAGAATTCGTCTGCGATCCGTGACATCTGTTCGCGGCTCGATGGGTTGCCGCTAGCGATCGAACTTGCGGCGGCTCGAACCAAGTTGTTGTCGCCAAAGGCCATCCTGGATCGACTTCAGAGCCGCTTGCAGATATTGACCGACGGTGCGCTCGATCTGCCCGAACGACAGCAAACCCTGCGTAACACGATTGAATGGAGCCATGGCCTTTTGAATGAAGCGGAGCAGAAGCTGTTTCGTCGTTCCTCTGTATTTGCGGGTGGTTGCACAATGGAGGCGGCCGAAGCGGTTTGCAACACAAATTACGATCTCGGCGTCGATTTGTTCAGTGGCCTTTCGTCGCTGGTGGATAAAAATCTTCTCCAACGAGCAGATCGGTTCGATTCGGAAGCCCGTTTCACAATGTTGGAAACCCTTCGGGAATACGCGACCGAACGATTGATGTCGAGTGCCGAAGAGGCTGCCACGAGGCGGGCACATGCTGCCTACTGCCTGGTTCTTGCCGAAGAAGGCAATCCTGAACTGAGCCCCAGGGAACGCGTGTTGTGGCTCTCTCATTGCGACTCAGAAATCGACAACTTCCGTTGCGCTCTCGACTGGCTTTTCGATACGAAGCAGCTCGATTGGGCACTTCGTCTGTGCATGGCCCTGTTTCGATTCTGGGATATGCGGGAACACCTTGCCGAGGGTCGCTCTCGACTTGAAAGCGTGCTTCGACTGGCGGGGGATGGCTATACGCAACAGCGAGCGAGGATTGGGATTTTCCTCGGCGCCCTATCAACGGCCCTGGGAGATTTTCCAGCCGCTCAGCGATTCTCTCAACAGAGTCTACATTTGTACCAGGAATTACATGACGATTGGGGAATTGCCGCGTCTTTGAATGCCCTTGGGATAGAGGCGCGCGATTCGGGGGAGTACGAAACGGCACAGAGCTATTTTGAGCGCACGTTAGAATATTGGCGCAAGTTACTGAATCCGATCGAAACGGCGCGATGCCTACACAATCTGGCTAACGTAGCGAAGGCGCGTGGGAATTACTCGCGCGCCCAGGTCGCGTTGCGAGAAGCTACAGAGATCTTTGAAAAGGTACGAGATCGCAGCGGGGCAGCCTGGTCAATTAACCAACTGGGCGATATGCTGCGGGAACAGGGCTATTTGGACACCGCCGCCGATCAATACCGGCGTGCGCTAACCATATTCCGCGAAGCCGCTGATCGATGGGGATGCGCTCGTTCGCTGGCAGATTTGGGCACTGTGCATTGTGAAAGGAAGCAGTACTACGCCGCACATCAGGCCTATCGCGAGGCGCTCGAAATCTTCGCGGAGTTGGGGCATAAGCGCGGCATGGCGCGCGCGCTGGAAGGGTGTGCATGTTTGGCTGCCGCACAGGGGCAGGCTGCCCGGGCTTTGAAACTGGCCGCAGCCGCGGAGCACCTTCGACGACTGATCAGCGCACGTTTGCCCCAGGCTGAACAGTCGAAGCTTGACGAAAATCTCTCACCGGCTTGGAAATCGCTCGGTGAAAGGGAAGGGAAGGAGGCTTGGGCAGAAGGAAGCACAATGAGCATCGACGACGCGATTCGGTATTCGTTGCAAGAGGCTGCGTGACTATTGCAGTTTGGCGGGATCAATGAGGCGGCGAACTGCTGATACACGGTCGGCGGGAATGCCCACACGCCGGGCATGCTCGCGTATGCTGTTCTCATCCGGAGCGAGATACACGCAGTACACCTTATCCTCGGTCACGTAACTGTGCAGCCATTGAATCTGGGGTCCCATGGCGTGCAAAGTTTCCAGAGAGCGCAAGGACACCTCGCGGATCTCGGCTTCTGACAGGGAACCTGCACCCTTCATCTCACGTTCGATTACAAACTGAGGCATCGCGTCGTCAGTCTACCACGACCAAAAGGGGCCCGAAACGGCCTATCAGGTCGACCAGAATTCCAGGTTGTCAATTACAAGTCCGCCGGGGAGGATTGGTTGCAGACCTTCCGTCGCGACGCGGATGACACGTAAGTGACGGCAACAGGGAAGTGATTTCGTCAGCTATCAGCGAGTCAACTCCGCCGTTTCCCGGAATCAGGGAGGAGCCAACGGCGTGCTTAAGGCTCGGGAGCACTCTCCCAATTCAGTGGCGCGGTCAATGCATCAAGGCTTTTTCCGGCGGCGCTGCTGCTGTTCTTGGGCGCGCGTCATCCGCTTGATTTTACTTTTGTGCTGCATGGCTGACAGCGGATCGCTCCTCCGATCGAGATAGTCCAGTTCGAGACGAAGGTGACGTAGGCTATGGAGCCTCTCCACATCAATCTGCCCTGCTGCAATACCCGCAGCCACGGCACATCCAGGTTCTCCCTGGTGTTGACAATCACGAAACCGGCAATGGATCGCGAGCGCCGAAATTTCAGGGAAAGTTTGTGCCACCGCCATATCGCTGGCCCACAGTTGCACCTCGCGGAGTCCCGGTGTGTCGATCATAAGCGCACCTGAAGGCAGCCGCATGAGGTGTCGGTCCGTCGTAGCGTGCCGTCCTTTACCATCCTTTTCGCGCACGCTTCTGGTCTCGCGCATATCAGCCCCGCCGAGCACATTGACCAAGGTAGATTTACCGACTCCTGAAGAACCGAGTAGGACAAGGGTTTCGCCCGCGACAAGCAACGAACGGAGTTCGCCGATCCCGTCGCCCGTCACGCTACTGACGCACAGGACCGGGAAGCCGAGCGCACATTTTTTCGCCTCGCGACGGAAGAGGTCGCTGTCGCTTACCAAGTCGGCTTTCGTCAGTACAATCACCGGACTGGCGCCGCTTTCCCAGACCAATGTCAGGTACCTCTCGAGACGCCGCACACTGAAATCCTGATTCATCGATGTGACCAGCAGAACACGATCCACATTCGCGGCCAGCACCTGCACCGACGCGCGCGACGCCGGCTGTTTGCGAACAATTGCGCTACGGCGCGGCAGGATGCTCTCAACGACGTATCTGTCGTCGGCACATTTGACCAGCACCCAATCTCCTACCACGGGAGGGAAGTCCGGGTGATTTCGTAAACGGCCTCGGGGCACAGCGAATACCTCGCGCTCGCCATCGTGTACAAGAAAAAGATCGGTTGCCTCGGAAACCACGCGGCAGGGGCGCCACGCGTTGTTCTGGAGATGTGCCTCGAAAAATGCGGTCCAACCAAGCGATTGCAATGTCATAGATAATCTGTGACCTCGGTGGTTTTCGCGTTAGTTACACTGGTGGTGTTGGGGACGAATACCGATGCGGCTGGGTGCCGCTATCGTCCTCTAGAGGCTGAGGCTACGATGGCAGTCATAGGCAACTCTGTGCTGCCAGAATCTGTGCAAACAGAAAGTAAGCATACGAGAGCGCAGATTCTGAGTCAACAAGAGTTCCAAAGTCGCTTGTTGGTTACCACATGATCGATTCATGCCTTATTACGGCCGGAAACAGGTTTCATCGTCCCCCAGAGAGTCGGTAGAAAGATCTTCATTTTCGGGTTACGTAAGGTAGGATTTTTCGAAATAATAGCAGGCTCCGGAAGGTGAACCTGTGATCCGGAGGGTTTGTCCGAAATTTCCAATTTCACTCGTCGCCGGAGGAACAATTTGAGCGCTGTCCAGTTTCGCGAACGTATTACTGAGGCTCTTAATCGGTTTTGGGAGACGCAAACAATAAACATCGAAAAGGTATCGGCCGTGATGGCCGACTGCATCGCAGGGGGTGGTCTCGTGCATTTGTTCGGCAGCGGCCATTCGGTGCTACCGGTCCAGGACATGTTTCCGCGCTATGGCGCTTTTCCCGGATTTCGTCCTCTCATGGACATGCGTCTGATGTGGACGAACGTAATTGGATCGGGTGGTGCCAAAGGGTTGTTGTGGCTTGAGCGTCGCGAAGGCTATGCGGCCGCAGTGCTCTTCGAGAACGAACCGATCCGCAGCGGAGATGTGATGTTGGTCTTCTCTCATGGCGGCCTCAATGCCGCCGGTATCGAAGTGTTGCTGGAGGCGAAGAAACGGGGGCTGACCACGGTGGCAGTTACATCACTGGATAATTACCGTAGACGCGAAGCCGCACATTCCTCGGGAAAGAAACTGCCGGATGTGGCCGATTATGTGATCGATAATTGCATCCCTGCGGAAGACGCGTTAGTGGTCATAAAGGGATGGAAAGCGCCGGTAGCGGCTGGATCCACTGTTTCCACTGTAACGATCGCGATGGCGATTATCGCGCAGGTCGCTTCCGAGCTTGCCGCCAAGGGGCACAATCCTCCCGTTTTCGTTTCACCCAATGTTGCGGGAATACCGCCGGATAACAACAACCGCGTTTACGAAGAATACGAACGCTCACTCAAACGGTAGGTGGGAGTCGACTCTGCGACCACGATCGCTTTTCATCAGCGCCTGCGCCGGAATTCTCGTTTTCGGCGTTGTTCTGGCAATTTTGGGAACAGTCTTCGGTCTGCCTGAGATGCGGGCGCGCCTGCAGATCGGTCTGTCTCAACAGGGAAATCTGTTTCTTCTTCTTTACTTCGGTATTTTCATTTCCTCTCTGACGGTCGGGCCACTTATCGATTCTGTCGGCAATAAGGTAAACCTGTTCGTTTCCTCGGTGCTTGTTTCGGGATCGATGGTGTGGTTCGCGTTTGCGCACTCGTTCGCGTCCGCCGCCGTGGCTGCGGTGTTGCTCGGGCTCGGGGGAGGTGGGTTGAACACCTGTACAAACGCGGTAGTTTCCGATGTCTATGGGGACGAGCGTGGACGGATGCTCAATCTGCTGGGGATCTTCTTCGGCATCGGAGCGATTTGCGTTCCGCTGCTGGCGGCGAGCATTGAAGGGCATTTCACGATTCCACAGTTGTTTCTTTTTTGTGCCCTTCTTGCAGTCTCCTGTGCCTTTGGCTATGCGCTGCTCTCGTTTCCACGGGCGAAGGCGGAGCAGGCATTCTCACTGCAAGCCATAGTTGGCGTTGCGAAATATGAAGGGGTGCTGTTGCTGGCGTTTATCTTGTTTCTGGAGTCGGGAAATGAGGCGTGCATCGGAGGATGGACTTCGACCTTTGTGAATTCGATTGGCTACTCCGCGCGGACAGCGACTCTGGTTCTCGCTTCGTACTGGGCGGCGCTGATGGTCAGCAGAATGGTCGCGGCGTGGTTGCTGCGCGGGGTTGGAAAGGCGCAATTGGTTCTGATCGTCGCGCTGATATCGCTGTCGGGCTGTGCTGTTCTGCTCACAACACGATCGTTAATTCTGCTATTCGCCGGGACTACGCTGATCGGGCTGTCGTATGGGCCGATTTTCCCGACCACCTTGGCGATCGCCGGTGATCGTTACTCCGAGCGCGCCGGCACAGTGTTTGGCCTTCTATTTTCGATCGCTCTGATGGGAGGCATGCTGTTTCCCTGGACCGTTGGACAAGTTTCGCAGCGGCTCACCGTCCGCGCGGGCATGATCGTCCCGACCGTCGGCGCAGTTGGCATTATTCTGCTGTCGGTCCTTGTGTGTGCACGTAAACTCAGTGGCAAGCCGATTTCTAAGATCGGCGCAGCGCGCTTCTGAAGGATGCGATACGTCTGTTTGTTGAGGCGGATGAGTACTTGCAATGTCCTATGTTTTAGCGGTTGATCTCGGCGGAACGAAATGCTCCGCAGCGGTTGTGGATCGGAAGGGACGCATTGTCTCGCGCCGAACTGTAACGGTCGACCTCAGCTCTCAATCGGCGCCGGTACAGCAGATCGTTCAATTAGCGCGGGAGCTCGCGCAAGGTGCGAACTCGAAGCTGCGCTTCGCCGCGGCAGGGATCGCGGTGCCCGGATTAGTTCGCCGGAATGGAACAGTCTGGGCGCCCAATCTTCCGGGCTGGGAACGGGTGCCGCTCGCGAGCCGTTTGAAGAAGTCTTTTCAAATTCCCGTGGTGGTCGAAAGTGACCGCAACGCTGCAGTGCTGGGAGAATGCTGGCAGGGAGCTGCGCGGGGAAAGTCTGACGTAATTGTGCTGATGATCGGAACGGGAATTGGCGCCGGCATCATGAGCGGTGGGAGCGTGATTCGCGGCGCTCACGAACTTTCCGGCTGCGCGGGATGGCTTACGATCTCACTCGAGGGCAACCCCGACTCGTCAGCGATTGGAGAAATGGAATCGTTGGCCGCAGGGCCGGGGATTGCTAATTCTGCCCGAAAGCGCTTGGGGGACGGAGTAGCCAGCAGCCTCGCGCAATTCGATGTTTCCAAAATAACCGCTCACGAAGTGGCGGCTGCAGCGCGAGAAGGAGACCGCATGGCGTTGGATATCTTCCATCGGGCGGGAAAACTGCTCGGGTTTGGCATCGCGAATATCATCAGCCTATTTGATCCGGAAGTTGTAATCATCGGCGGAGGTATGGCTGCCGCCGCTGATCTGTATCTCGATTCAGCGCGTGATGCAATACTCGAACGGGCGCAGCCGCTCGCGGCCCGCCAGGTAAAACTGGCCGTGAGCAAGTTGCGAGATTCGGCAAATCTGCTGGGTTGTGCCCGTCTGGCCTGGCAATCATTAGAGACGCAAAAGTCGAACAAGGAGAGACGATGAATCGCAGGTCCTTTGCCCAGTCCATCGGAAGCGTTGTAATCCTTTCAGCGATTCCTGGATCGTCGGCGTTGACGGAAGACTTGGCTGCTTCGAAGCCCGGGAAAGTCATGGCGGTGGCCGCTCATCCCGGAGACGGTATGTTCACCATGGGGGCGGCGCTGGCCAATCAGATTGAGCATGGTGGCGCAGGTGTTTTGTTGAGCTTGTCCTTAGGAGAGAAGGGAGCTTCGAAGAACATTCCAGTTGCCCAATATGGCGCGATGCAGCGTTCGGCTACTGAGAATGCGGCGCGCCTCATCGCAGCGGACACGAGATTTCTCGACTATCCGGACGCAGAGATACCTTTCAATGAGGAAAGTTCGCTGCGAGTCTGCGATGTCATCCGCGAAGAGCGGCCTGAAGTCATAGTGACTCACTGGGGCGGAAGTTGGCATAAGGATCATCAGAATTGTCATCTGATCGTTCGCGACGCCGTCTTTTACGCTGGTTTAGAAACGCTTACGCGGGAGCGGCCAGCCCATGCCGTTTCGAAAATCTTCTACGCAGAAAACTGGGAAGATGCTGCTAACTTCGTTCCGGATACTTACGTCAACATCGATCGGGTCTACGAGAAATGGATGCAGGCTTGCGATCTCTATCCCATGTGGCGGGGGCAGACCGGATTTTTCCGATATAACGATTACTACAGCAGCCTTTCGGTGATGCGTGGTTGTCTTTCCAGCGCGCATCGCGCCGTCGCTCTTATGTCCGACATCAGTCAACGGACCCAGCGCTCGCAGTCTCTCTGAGTTCCTCTTTTTCTCAAGGGTGACGCTGGCGTTCTGTGGCGACCCGATTCCGGTGGCGGAGTTCTCGGAAGGATCACACGATTTTGTGGCCGGGTGAACTGCCTCGATCCATGGCAGAGTACGGCGAAGCGAAATGAAAATGTTGCTACGGCTGCTCGCTAAGCGGTAATTGTCACCTGCGACTGGTCCGCCAATGCCCTCTGCAGGTCAGGACTTAATAAGGATGCAGAGCTGGTATCCAGATAGACCGTCGCGTTCGGATGTTTCCGCAAGATCGACGCTGGAGCCCATGGGCTAATCTCGCCTTCGAAGCACGCTTTCACTGCTTGCGCCTTTCGTTTATCAGGAACGACAGCAAGAATCTCTCTAGCCTTGAGAACCTGCTGTGCGGACATCGAGAGAGCGTGCTGGGGGACCTGCGTGATGTCAGCGAACCACGCCTCACCCACTTGCTGCTGACGGCATGCTTCGTCGAGCTTCACAACGATGTACGGATCTTCCGTGATGAAATCGGCCGGGGGATCGTTGAAAGCAATGTGACCGTTTTCCCCGATACCGAGGAACTCAATATCGATAGGCGCCAATGTGAGTTCCTTGCCCACTTTGCGAGCGATGGCCGCGGGATTCGAAGTGTCGCCGTCAAGCAAGTGATAATGAATGATGCCGGTCTTTTTGACCAACTGCTCCAGGAGCATCTTGCGGAAACTGCCGGGATGCGTGATCGGCAGACCGATGTACTCGTCGAGGTGAAATGCTTCTACCCGCCCCCAAGCGATATCTGGCGCTTTCGTCAACGCATCCAGAAACTCGAGTTGCGACGCTGCAGTCGCCGCTACGATTCTTGCGTGGCCGCGTTCCGCAATTGCCTTTCGGAGGGCTGTGGCCGCCTGCTCCGCCGCCGCGCGGCCCAACGATACTCTGTCCTTGAATACTCTCAGTAGCATTTTTAAATTCCGCAGGATTAGATTTAGGAACTGACTCTCCATCAAAGTAGCTGATTATACAAATGGCGAGGGCCGAAACCGTTCGAATTCGCCTCCTCGGGTCGATTGAAGCTCTTTAGATCAGCCAAGCCCGCTAAACTCAGTGCCTACCCCGGAGGCGTCGGTTGACCATTGCTTTTCGATCGGCAGATTTTGCTCGAGGCCGTTCGTTGCCTGTCAAATGACAAGCCATGCCTGCCAAGAAAAACGACGGGGACCGTCCGGGCGCCGGGCGCCGCCTCAGAGCGCTGAGGTAAGATTTCTCCTCGTGACCCGAGTGGCGCTATCATTCCAAGAACCTGCGATGCTACCCATCCGATTCAGTGCCGGTGTTCGTGCGCCTGAGGCGCGTTTCGCAGGATCGCCAACCAAACAGGAGATTCCCAGGATGAGAATTCTGCGTGGTGTCGCGCGCCTGATGTTCCTTATTATTAGCTCCGGTTCGTTCGTTGTTGTTGGCGGCCCATTGCTCCGGGCGCAAGAGGTTCCGTCCAGCGCTTTCACCGACGTCATCATTCAGCACGGTGCCGCCATGAAGACGCGAGATGGAGTCACCCTTTATGCTGACATCTACCGTCCCAAGTCGTCAGATAAGTTTCCTGTCATTCTGATGCGCACGCCCTACGACAAGAGCGTGAACTGGGCAGTCATGCCGGCGTATAAGATCGTGCCGCGCGGTTACGTTTTGATCGTTCAGGATGTACGCGGGCGCTATACGTCTGAGGGGGAGTGGTATCCATTTAGGCACGAACAGGCCGATGGCTACGACGCTGTGGAATGGGCTGCGGCGTTGCCTTACTCGAACGGTAAGGTTGGCATGATGGGAGGGTCTTATGTCGGAGCGACCCAGATGCTCGCTGCCATAGGGGCTCCTCCGCATCTCGCAGGAATCGCGCCCGAGATCACCGGCAGCAATTATCACGATAACTGGACGTACCAGGGAGGCGCTTTTGAGCAATGGTTCGACCAGAACTGGACCACTCAGTTGGCGCGCAACACCCTCGATCGTTTGGTTGATCAGAACACGGATGCACGGGTGGGTGCTCCCACGCTTCCTCTTTCAAGCTATCCGGTATTCAATTTCGGCCAATTACCGGCGGAGGCCCATCTCACCGCATCCATTGCACCGTATTATCTCGATTGGCTAGCGCATCCGGACTATGACGACTACTGGAAGCAATGGTCGATTGAGGAACATTTTTCCAACATCACGGTGCCCATGCTGTCGGTTGGCGGCTGGTACGACATTTTTAGCGACGGCACGCTGCGAAATTACATGGGCGTCAAGGCCCATGGAGCTACGGAGGCGGCTCGTACGCAGCAGCATCTGCTGATACAGATTGGCGGCCATGCAGGCTTTGGCCGGCGAATCGGAGATGTAGATTTCGGACCACACGCGCTGGAAAATTCGTACGTGAATGTAATTCTGGACTGGTACGACTATCTGTTCAAAGGCATTCATAATCAGTTCGCCACCGACAAACCGGTAAAGCTTTTTGTGATGGGGGCAAACGAATATCGCCAGGAAGACGATTGGCCTCCGCCAGAAGCGCATTACGTCAAGTATTACCTTCATTCCGAGGGGAAAGCCAATTCGCTGCGCGGCAAAGGTTCACTCTCTACCTCGGCACCAAAGGCCGAAACTGCGGACTCGTACATTTACGATCCCGGTAATCCTGTTCCGACGCACGGGGGGCCGTTATGCTGTGCGCAGGAACTCATAGAGCCTGGTCCGCGCGACCAGCGCTCAGTCGAGAATCGCGACGACGTGCTGGTGTACTCCACCGGGCCTTTAGCGCAAGATTTGGACGTCACCGGCCCGGTGAAAGTGAGTCTGTTCGTAAAGTCATCTGCGGTGGACACCGATTTCACCGGTAAACTCGTCGACGTTGCGCCGGATGGCGTTGCGATGAACATTGCGGAAGGGATTCTCCGCATGCGTTACCGGGACTCACGGGAGCATGCGTCGCTGATTAATCCTGAGCAGACATACCAAATCACACTCGATCTCTGGTCCACCAGCAATGTGTTCCTTCGCGGGCATACGCTACGTTTAGAAATCTCCAGCAGTAATTTCCCTCGATTTGATCGCAATCTCAACACGGGGGAAGAGATTGGATTCGCGAGCCGATACGCTTCCGCCACGAATACTATCTTTCATGACGGGCAGCATCCCTCGGCGCTGGTGTTACCGGTAATTCCTTAACCGAGGACTATGCATATTCACGGGAAATGGAAGCTATTTGATCCCTGCCACCCCTTTGTCTGGCGGTGAGATCAAAGCTCCGATTGACGGTCAGGGGTGTGGTTCGTTTCTCAATGCAGGCTCGATCGAGTAGGCCTTTTCGAATTCCTCACGCGATTGGGTCTCGTTGCCTTGTTCGTGGAGCGTCAAACCCAGATTGAAATGGGCCTCTGCGTATTGTGGCTTCAGGCGGATCGCTGCCATAAATTCCGATTGCGCTTCGCGGAGATTCCCGGCTTGGAGCAGCATCAATCCGAGATTGTTGTGACCTTCCGCAAAATTGGGCTCGCGATGAACGAGTTCGCGGAAAACGTTGATGGCGCCGGCCTTGTCGTTCTTCTGACTAAGCGTTAACCCGAGTTGTACTCTGGCGTCGGTGTACTCGGGTTTGAGGCTGATGGCTTCGTTCAGTTCGCGGATGGCTTCGTCCGGGCTTCCCGATTGTGCCAGCGCGAGTCCGCGGTTGTAGTGAGCCTCGGCCAAGTCGGGATCGCACATGACGGCTTGCCGAAACTCCTGGAGTGCCCGCGGATGATCGCCTCCACGCCAGTAGAGCAAACCCAGGCTCGAATGTGCCTGGGCATAGTCTGGCTTGAGTTCGAGGGCTTTCTGATACTCGGCGAGGGCATGATCGGGATCGTTTTTCCGCTCCCACGTGAGTCCCAGATAGTAATAGCCGGTCGGCAACTCTGGAGCCTGGTCGATCGCTTTTTGAAGGAAGCTCTGAGAGTCGTCCAGCTTCCCCTGTTTCAGAGCGTCGACCCCTTGAAGGGTCAGCAATTTCGCTTGCGCCAAGCGAAAGCGAAATTGCCTGAGCCCCCCGATCTCATTCAGTTCCTTTTTTGCCGCGTCGGTCTGGCCCTGCGCGCGCAATGCTATGCCGAGGTTGTAATGGGCTTCCTCAAAATCTGGTTTCAGCTCAATCGCGCGCTGGAATGCTGCAACCGCGCCAGTCAAGTCGCCGCCGTCTTTCAATTCCTTGCCAAGGTTGAATTGCGCCTGAGGATCCTTCGGATCGATGGCCGCGGCTTTACGGAACTCCGCGAGCGCGCCAGCGTGATCCCGTTGCCGGCGCAAGGCCACTCCCAGCAAGACGTGTGCAGTCGCAAGCTTCGGATTCAGCCGAATCGCACGTCGAAAATCGCGTACGGCGGCAGGGAGATCCCCGAGCTGTCCTTCGGTTACTCCCAACTCGGAATACAGATCGGCAGAGGGTTTGGATGCGACGGCGCGCAGCAATTCCTCGCGGGCATCAGAAGGCGCACTCCGTTCCAGATAAATTCGCGCCAACAGCTGATGAGGTGCAGCCTTGGCAGGCTCAAGTGCGGTGGCAGTACGCAATTCCTTGAGCGCCGAATCTTGCTCGTGCAAGTCGTACCAAGTGGCGCCTAAGCCGTAGTGGGCATCCGCGAATCTCGGCTTGAGGCGAATCGCCGCCTGGAACTCCTCGACAGCCTGCACCGAATCCCCTTTGTATTTAAGCGCGAGCGCCAAGTTGTAGTGCGTGAGGGGATCGTTGGGTTCAAGCTCGAGCGCCTTGCGGTAGTTGACGATGGCTTGATCCCAGGATTTTTGGCGGGACGCTTCAATGGCCTGCTGACGGTAATTCTCAGCCGTTTGCGCGAAACAAGGCGCTACCATGATGAACAGAA
>DATJOA010000206.1:0-17185 GCA_035507635.1 Candidatus Acidiferrales bacterium | reverse complement strand
ACGTCTTCGGTCGCGGTTTCGGGATTCATGGCGACGAGAAAATCGATCTCTTTTTTGCGCCCGATGTAGCCGTTCTTGTTGGCGCGGATGGTGTACCAGGTCGGAAGTCCGGCGATGTTCGAAGGGAACATGTTTTTGCCGGAGACCGGAACGCCCATCTGGAAAATGCTGCGAAGAAGGACTGTGTTTGAACTTTGAGAACCCGAGCCGTTGACCGTCGCGACCTGAATGCTCATGTCGTTGACGATGCGCTGCTTGCCCATGCCGCCGGAAGATTCCCGGGGCACGACATCCGTTGTGGCCATCCCTACACCTTCCTTTAGTTTGCGGGGCGATCCCACTCGCCCGAATGTGGAAGAGGAAACAGACTTATTATACGGCGACTTGGGCGCGCGGGAGGCGGCAAATCGCCCGTCTGTCGCCCTGAGGAACCTGCCTGCAAAACGGAGGGAATGTTCAGCGGCCTATGCTTCGCTTTTGAAGAACTGCGCCATCGTTCGGAATTTATTGTATCGTGATGCGACCAATTCGGCGGGCGGGACCTTCTTCAGCTCGGCGTAGTGCCGTTGCAAAGTGGCGTCTAGCAGGTTGGCGGCGGCTTCGTGATCGCGATGGGCTCCGCCTTCCGGTTCGGGAACGATGTCATCGATGCAGCCGAGTTCGTTGAGATCGGCTGCGGTGATGCGCATGGCTTCGGCAGCCAGCTCTTTCTTTGTGGAATCGCGCCACATGATGGCGGCGCAGCCCTCGGGTGAAATCACCGAGTAGATCGAGTTTTCCATCATCAGGACACGGTCCGCGACGGCGATGGCCAAGGCTCCGCCGCTTCCGCCAACGCCGATCACGGTTGCAATGATCGGCACCTCCAGGCGCGCCATTTCGCGAAGATTGTAGGCGATGGCTTCGGCTTGTCCGCGCTCTTCGGCGTGAATGCCAGGATAAGCGCCGTCGGTATCGATGAGAGTGAAAATTGGTCGGCGGAACTTTTCCGCGATCTGCATGGCGCGAATTGCCTTGCGATAGCCTTCGGGATGCGGTGTGCCGAAATTCCGGAAAACTCGCTGCTTCATGTCGCGGCCTTTTTGCGTAGCCACGATCAATACCTCATCGCCATGGTAGCGGGCCATGCCGCAGACGATGGCAGCATCGTCGCCAAAGGCGCGGTCGCCGTGAATCTCGCTGAAATCGGTGAAGACGCGCTCGATGTAGTCGAGCGATTGCGGCCGCTGCGGATGGCGGGCCAGTTCCGTCTTCTGCCAAGCGGTAGGCGGCGCGTTGATGTCTTGGCGAAGGGTCTCGATGCGCTCTTTCAGTGTCGCAATCTGGCGGTGAGTGGACTCGTCGGCTTCCGCCGATTCCATCTCGGCGATCTGCCGCTCGATCTGCTCCAGTTCCTGCTGCGCTTTTTCAGAAGCCGCCATGATTAACTGATGATCCGCACGCTGCCGCGCCCGCAAAGCTGTTCGACGCGGGCGATGAAAGTGCGATCTGGAAGCACATTATAGCCTTCCGCCTCCATAACCACCATGAAATCGCCCTGGCGTTCCACGTCAAATAACACGCGGGCTTCGCCTTTGCGTTCGAGAAATAGAGCGTGCAAGCTGTCAACCACGGATTCGCTTGAGCCATTGTCGCTGATCACGCGAATGCGGATCGCGCGGGGCACCGGGACCTTGGCTTCTTCGAGGGGCATGATTTCAGCAGCGGTGATCTTGGGATTGGCGCCTTCTTCGATGCGGACGCCGGCCTTGACGAGGACCGGCACTTCGAGTTTGACCTTCTCGCCGATTCGCTTAAACGCTTCGGGGAAGACGATCATGTCGATCGATCCCGACATATCTTCGAGCGTCGACTGGGCATAGAAGTCGCCGCGTTTCGACTTGAGGACGCGGACGTTGCTGATGATCCCGGCGGTGACGATGGTTTCGTCCTTACCGGTGGATTTGGTCATGGCGGCGAGTTCTTCGATGCTGAGCGCCTGCAGGTCCTGCAGTTTGTCTTTGTATCTTTCGAGCGGATGGCCCGAGATGAAAAATCCGAGGATTTCCTTTTCGGCCTGAAGGCGGGCGTGCTCGTCCCAGTCGGGTACGTTCGGGAGCTTGTCGTTTTGCGCGGCGGCCTCTTCCTGCTGGAAGACGCCGAAAAGCCCGTGTTGGCCGGATTCTGCGTCCCTCTGGGCTTTCTGCGCCTGCTCCATGGCTTTGTCGAGGACGGCCATCAATTGGGCGCGGCGACCGAAGGAGTCCATGGCGCCGCTTTTGACGAGCGATTCGATTACGCGCTTGTTGAGCAGGCGCAGATCGACGTTCTCGCAGAATTCGAAAATCGATTTGAAGCGGCCGAGTTTCTTGCGGGCGACGACGATCGATTCGATGGCGTTGCCGCCGACATTCTTGACCGCGGCCAATCCGAAGCGGATCGATTCTCCATGCGGCGTGAAGTTGGCATCGGAGACGTTGATGTCGGGCGCTTCGACCGAGATTCCCATCTCGCGGCATTCGTTGATGTACTTGACGACGTCGTCGGTCGATCCGGTTACTGAGGTCAGCAGCGCGGCCATGAATTCCACCGGATAGTGCGTCTTCAGATACGCCGTGTGGTAGGCGAGCAGGGCATAGGCCGCGGAGTGGGACTTGTTGAAGCCGTATCCGGCGAACTGCGCCATGAGGTCGAAAATCTTTTCGATTTTTTTAGGCGGGAACTTGCGCTGCGCCGCGCCTTCGACGAAGCGTTCGCGCTGCTGGGCCATTTCCTCCGCCTTCTTTTTGCCCATGGCGCGGCGGAGCAGGTCGGCTTCGCCCAGCGAGTATCCGGCGAGGCGGTTCGCGATCTGCATGACCTGTTCCTGATAGACGATCACGCCGAGCGTTTCCTCGAGGATCTCTTTTAGTTCGGGGAGTTCGTATTCGACTTTCTTGCGGCCGTGCTTGCGGTCGACGAAGTCGTCGATCATGCCTCCCTGAATCGGACCGGGCCGGTAGAGCGCGTTGAGAGCGGTGAGATCTTCGATCGAATTCGGCTGATATTTGCGCAGGACGTCGCGCATGCCGTGCGATTCAAACTGGAAGACGCCGGAGGTGAGTCCCTTGTGGAAGACCTTCTGGTAGGTCTCCGGATCTTGGAGCGGTATGTCGTCAAGATTGAGCGGCACCGGCTTTGGCCAGTTTTGCTCGCTGCTCAGAACGGGCATGCCAGCTCCTTGACCGTGTGTTTGCGCGATCAGCTTCAGGGCGTCGGTCAGAATCGTGAGAGTGGTCAGCCCGAGGAAGTCCATCTTCAACAGGCCCATCTTTTCGATGGCAACCATGTCGTAGGCCGTGACGATTTCGTCGTTCTTTGTACGGTGCAGTGGGACTAGGTCGGTGAGCGGGCGCGGAGAGATTACGACTCCGGCGGCGTGCACTCCGGAGTTCCGCACCAAGCCTTCCAGCTTCAGCGCGGTATTGAGCAACTCCTTGATCTGCGGATCTTTCTCGTAAGCTTCATGCAGTTGCGGAGAGTCTGCGATGGCCTGATCGAGCGTGATATTGAGCTGCGTTGGGACCATCTTGGCGATGCGGTCGACGTCGGCGTAGGGAATGTCCATGGCGCGGCCAACGTCTTTGATCGCGGCTTTCGCGGCCATGGTGCCGAACGTGATGATCTGGGCGACGTTGTCGCGGCCATATTTCTGCGTGACATAGTCGATGACTTCGCCGCGGCGGTTCATGCAGAAGTCGATGTCAATATCGGGCATCGACACACGTTCGGGGTTCAGGAATCGCTCGAAGAGCAATTCGTTCTGCAGCGGATCAATGTCGGTGATGCCGAGCGCGTAGGAGACGAGCGATCCGGCAGCCGATCCACGGCCCGGGCCGACGGGAATGCCGCGCTCCTTCGCGTAGCGGATAAAGTCCCAGACAATCAGAAAATATCCCGGGAACTTCATCTGCTGGATGATGCCCAGTTCGCGTTCTAGCCGCTGCTCATAATCGGTGATCGAGTGCTTGAGGCGGCCTTGCTCGTGCTGCGTGCGCAGCGTTTCCAGTCGCCGGGCAAAGCCTTCGCGGGTGACGTGCACGAAGTAGCTGTCGATCGTGTATCCGGGTGGAACTTCGAATTCGGGGAACGGGCTCGGGACCTTCTTTATTTCGAGATGGCAGCGCTCGGCGATGTCGAGGGTGCGCGTCAGAACTTCCGGTGAGTCCTTGAAGACGCGATACATCTCGTCGTGGTTCTTGACGAAGAACTGCGTGCCGTCGAACTTCATGCGCGCCGTGTCGTGAATAGACTTGCCCGTCTGTATGCAGACCATGACGTCCTGGGCGTGGGCGTCGTCTTCGCAGAGATAGTGGCTATCGTTGGTGGCGACCAGCGGCAGGCCGAGATCTTTTTCGAGCTTGAACAGTCCGGGATGGATGCGGTGCTCGAGTTCGAGTCCCTGGTCCTGAATTTCGAGAAAGAAGTTCTCTTTACCGAAGATGTCGGCAAAAGTGGCGGCGGCGGTTCGGGCGGCTTCGTAATTATTCTCGACCAGGCGCTCGGCAACTTCGCCCTTGAGGCATCCGGAGAGGCCGATCAATCCACGGGAATGTTGCGCCAGGAAGTTCTTGCTCACCCGTGGCTTGTAGTAGAAACCATGAAGTGACGCTTCGGAGGTGATTTTAACGAGGTTGCGATATCCCTCTTCGTTTTCGGCGAGCACCAACAGGTGATTGTAGGTGTCGCCCTCGGGGGCCGCGCGGTGGTCGTCCTTCTTGCAGACGTAGAGCTCGCATCCGACGATCGGCTTGACCCCATGCTTGTGCGCGGCATTGACGAAATGGACCGCACCAAAGATGTTGCCGTGGTCGGTCATCGCGACCGCGGGCATGCCGAGTTCTTGCACCCGCTGGCAGAGTTTTTCGACGTCACACGCGCCATCGAGCAGCGAGTAATCCGTGTGCAGATGCAGGTGGACGAATTGGGACATGGGGAATTGAGTAAATTGAGTAATTGGGTAATTTTGTAATTTGGTCATTGAAAGGCGGGCTTCGCCTTGCAAAGACCTGGATCGCCCCGCTCTTTCAGTTTATCGCAGCGCGGGCGGAGGAAGGGTGTGGAGGGCTGTGCGAATTATGGCGACTTGAAGTGTTATTGACACGGATGCGAGCTTGGCGGCAAGGCCGCGTCTTTGGTGTGTGGCTTTAGTCGGTGCCCGCGCTGGCGGCCAATGCCTTCTGCAGGAGCTTTCTGGCCTGGCTGATCAGTTCGGCGACTTCGAAGGGCTTTACCAAGTAGGGGACGTTGTTTTCCTGGAGGAAGGTGCGTCCGTCGGCCGGTTCGACGCTGTTCGAGAACGTGTAGAGGATGTGGCCTTCCATGGTCGAGCAGTTTTCCTTGAGCCACGCATAGGATTCTTTCGCGCTCCAGGGGCCGGGTAACTTGCCGTTCATGATGACGGCATCGAACGGCTCGGAGAGCAGACGCGTTTTCACGTCCTGAACGGTTTTCGCCGTGACGACGGTGGCTCCGGCGCCAGCCAGAACGTCGCGCTCGAATTCGAGAACGGCTTCCTCTTCCTCGACGAGCAGCACGCGGCCATGGATCGCGCCCTCGTGCACGCGCGCAGTGGGCTTGGCTGGCTCAGGATCGGGCTTGGCGGACTCGACTGCCGGGAGTTTGACCTCAATGACGGCTCCCCCGTCGGGCCCGTTGTTGGCGGTAATGTCGCCGCCATGTTCCTTGATGATTCCATAGCAAATGCTAAGGCCGAGGCCGGTGCCTTTGCCGACGCTCTTGGTGGTGTAGAACGGATCGAAGATGCGCTTTGGATCTTTGATTCCCACGCCATCGTCCGCGAACTGCGTGCAGATGTTACCGCTCTGGTTGTAAATGCGGATGCTGAGCTTGCCTTTGCGTCCTGTTTCGAGGACGGCGTCGACGGCGTTATTGATGATGTTCAGGAACACCTGCTCGATCTGGTGCGCATCGGCGATAACCAGGGCCGGCTCGGACGGGCTTTCGAGTTCGACTTTAATGTTGTTGATCTTGAGGTCGTAGTCGCGCAGGGCAAGGGTTTCGTCGAGGACTTTGCGGATGTCGACTTCATCGCGCTGCGGTTTGCGCTGGCGCGCGAAGGAAAGCAGGTTCTGGACGACGCGATGCGTACGTTGCGCCTGCTTGAAGAGCTTGCCGACGTAATCCTGCGCGCGCTCGTTCAGGCCTTCGGTTTCGAGAAGCTGCGCGTAGCCGAGAATCGCGGTAAGAGGATTGTTCAGTTCGTGCGCCACCCCGGCGATCAGCTGCCCGACGGCCGACATCTTTTCGCTCTGCAGCAGCTGTTCCTGCGTCTTGCGCAAATCTTCGTAGGCGCGGCAGGTTTCTTCGTAGAGCCGGACCTTTTCGATCGTGGTAGCCAGCTGCCGGCTGATGGCGACCAGCAAGTTCTCGTCGTTGCTGGAATACTCATACCCGGCTTGATTGCACAAGCCCATGATTCCGACCGGACTGTCTTTTCCCCAGAACAGAACCCATATCCACGAGCGGTCGGTATCGGAGCGGAGGAATTCGGCAACATGCGGCGGAAGGTGGGGGACGTACTCCGCGGTGATGACTTCAGCGCGCGAACGCATGACGAGATCGCCGAATCCCTCGGCGAACGAGAACTCGGCAGCGCGGGCCTTGTCGCGGTTGCGCGGTCCCCAGATGGCACGGCGGCGATAGGTGGGCTGGTCGGTGTCGGAGAGATAGACGGTGCCGCTCTCGGCGCCGAACAGGGTGACCACCTGGCGCAGGGTCAGGTTCAGGATTTCGTCGAGATCGAAGGACTGCGCGGCCACGACAGCCATGGCATTCAGGGCATTAAGTTCGCGGTTGCGACGGCGCATTTCATCCTCGGCACGGCGCTTCTCGGTCGTGTCGAGAACGAATCCCTGATAGCGCTGGATGTTTCCGGTGGCATCCCGCGTGGCGAAGCTGCTTTCGACGGCCAGCAGTACCGTGCCGTCCTTGCGGCGCAGAGTGACTTCAAAATTGCGGACGTAGTTGTGCGTTTCGATTTCCTGCCGGAAGGCGTCGCGCTGTTTGGGATCGACGCAGATTTCGGTCTCGAGGTTGAGGAGCAGCAATTCCTCGCGCGTGCTGTAGCCCAGCATGTTTACGAGTGCGTCGTTGCAATCGATCAGCTTGCCTTTGGGATCGGCGACATAAACGCCTTCCTGAACTTGCTCGAACAGAAGGCGGTATTTTTCTTCGGCGGACCTGCGCTCCGTGATGTCGCGGACTACGTGGATGGTGCCTTTCTGCGGGCTTCCTTGCTCGGTGTAAGACGAGGTCGAGACGACCGAGAAGCCGCCGAAGCAGGGGTCGGCGCCTTCGGTGAATTCTTCCTCCCCGACCATGGCGCAATAGGGGCAGCTTTTCCAGTCGCCAAAAGTGTGGGGAAGCGCCGCCTCGCACGAGCTGCCAATGACGTCGGCGGCGGCCTTGCCGAGCTGCTCCAGCAGAACCTGGTTGGCCTTGATGATTCGGAAGTCGGCGTCGTGCGCCAGGATGACATCATGGACGGAGTCGAAGGTGTTGATCCACTGGCGCTGCGAGCGCAATACCTGCTCCAGCAAGCGGAAATTTTCGATCGCCACCGCCAGCTGCTTGGCGCATGCCTGCAGGAAGGCAAGCTCCTCGGCGGTCCATTGGCGGGCTGTGAATAGGCCCAGCATCAGCAGCCCGACCGGAGCTTTGTTGCCGATTACCGGAATGGTAATCAGCTGACGGATTTTTTCGTCGGCCAGTGCGTCTTTCGATTCCTGCTCCGATTCTTCCCGCTTTGCGATTTGCGGCGAAGTCTGTTCCAGCAGTTTCGCAGTGGCTTCGGCAACGGGGATGAATCCGGAGTCGCGCATGAAATCGCCCGACAATCCAACGGCGTGAGTAGCGACGAGGTTTCCGCTTTCAAGAAGTCGGAACCATGCGGAGCGGACTTTCATGCTCCGTCGCAAATTTTCTACCCCGCACTGGACGACGTTTCCATACTGCTGCGCGACGGCGATGGCCTGGGTGATCGCCTGCATGGCTTCGAGGCGGTGGGTTCGCGCGCGGGCTTCATCGAAAGCCAGCAGCAAGACGCCGAGCGCCAAAGCGATATCTGCAGCCAGATACGCGCCGGAGGGGATCGCGTCGGCGAATCCCGGCCAGGAAAGGTGCAGTGTAGGCAGGCAGATGGCGACGACCCATGCCGGGAACTCCCAACGGCCCCGGCGCGCTCGCAGCAAAGCGACGGCTGCGGTGAGCAGGACGATGCGGTAGGCCAGTTCCAGGGCCATTCGTACGGGCAGGGAATCGGGCCAGAGCAGCAGGCGGGCTCCGGCAAAGCCGACGAGCACTGGCGTAATAACCATCAGCGGGAGCAGCAGGTCGCCATCCCGCGTATAAAGTAAGACCGCGCCGGCGAGCAGGCCCACGGCGAGGACAAACGTTCCTTGAACCACAACGGCGTCGAAGGGCGCCGGTATCCGGCCGGCAAAGAAGCGCTCACCGAGTCCAGAAATGACCAGGCTGAGCCATCCTAGAGTCCAGATCTTGAGATAGTTCTCACGAAACGAACGCAGGGCGAGCAGGGATGCGCCGAGCAGAATTAGCAAGGCCAATTCCGCCGTCGTAGGTCTCGGGAGCCCGAGCCTTGACACCATGTTCCACGTCGACCAGAGGGATGCGTTCATTGCGGTGACAGACGTAGGTCTGCCCTGTTTCTGAATATCATGGTCCGGAGGATTCTCGATGGAGATTCCGGACCTCAATGATTACTTTCGGAATCTCGCGAAATCGTTACAATCGCCGATAGACTTTCGTGCATTCCTATGGCTGATCGCATTCTAGTAGTGGACGATGAAGAGCCGATTCGGGAAATCGTCGCGTCTATGCTGGGAACCGCGGGGTATTTGTGCAAACAGGCGGGTTCCGGCATGGAAGCGCTCGCCGTACTAACCTCCGGCGAAGAATTCGAGCTTATGCTGTCGGACCTGATGATGGCCGATCTGGACGGCATTGGCCTGCTAGAGCGGACGAAGGAAAAGTATCCCGACATGCCGGTCGTCATGGTCACCGCGGTGCATGACATTTCGGTCGCGTTGGCCGCCATCCGGAACGGCGCCTACGACTACCTGTTGAAACCGTTCGAGCGCGAGCAGTTGCTCAACACAGTCAGCCGGGCGCTGGAAAACCGCCGGCTGAAGGTCGAGAACAGGACTTACCAGACAAATCTCGAATCACTGGTTAAGGCCCGGACGGAGCAACTGCAGGCCACTGTGCGGGAGCTGGAACGTTCCTATGACATCACCCTGCAGGCTCTGGGCGACGCGCTGGATTTGAAAGACCGCGAGACGGAAGGACACTCGCGCCGCGTGACGGCTTTCACGATGGCCATCGCGCGAGCGATGGGATTGCCCACCGAAGCCGTGGCCACGATCGCCCGCGGGGCATTTTTGCACGATATCGGTAAGATGGCGATTCCGGACCACATCCTGCGTAAACCGGGAAAGCTCGATGCGGATGAAACCACGATCATGCGCGAGCATTGCTTCAAGGGTTATCAGATCGTGAAGAAGATCCCGTTTCTGGCAGAGGCCTGTGACATTATCTATTCGCATCAGGAGCGATTTGACGGAACGGGCTATCCGCGCGGCTTGAAGGGCGAGGAGATTCCGTTGGGGGCGCGTATTTTTTCTGTCGCTGACACGCTGGACGCGATCACTTCAGACCGTCCCTATCGGGCGGCGCGATCGCTGGGAGAGGCGCGCAAGGAAATTCAGGATTGGTCCGGGCGTCAGTTTGATCCCGAGGTTGTGGAAGTCTTCCAGAAGATGCCCGACGAGATTTTTGAGGAGTTACGCCGAGCGATCAGCGCCCAGACCGGACCTCTGGCATACTCAGCCGGCGCCAAGGATTAAACCTTCCCTGGGGTAAGTCGAAAGGCCGTAGTCTGTACTTCGTAAAGGCCCGATACCGTGAACGCCGCTCGATATCCGAAGCTGCTGGCGATGGCTGCTGCCATTTTGATGGGGGCATTGGCTCTGGCTTGCGCATTTCTGCCCCGCGGCCTTCTTCTTACGGGCGCCAGCGATGTGATCGGCGCGCTGCTCATGCTCTTTGCCATGGTTGCGTTCGCCGTGAATGGCAAAGCCATTCGCGGACGCATGCGCTGGTTCTGGCTGCTACAGTCCGCCGGATGGGCGCTGTGGCTGGCCGATCAAGTCTGCTGGATCGTCTACGACCTTTTTCTCCAGCGCAAGATGCCCGCCATGTTCCCGGGGGACGCGCTGCTGTTCCTGGCGGGAGCACCCATGATCGCGGGTCTGTTGCTTCGGCCGCATCGTCAGCCCGAGGAACGAAGTGCGCGGTTAGGTATTCTCGATTTCCTGCTTGTGCTGCTGTGGTGGCTCTACGTTTATGTTTCGTTCGTTGTGTGCTGGCAGTACGTCTCCCCGAACCTTGATGTCTACAACCGCAATTTCGATTTTCTGAGTGGGGCGGAGACGGTCATATTCGCAGCGATCCCTTTTCTGTTCTGGCTTGAAAGCGCGGGCGCATGGAAAAAGTTCTACGCCGTTTTTTGCGGAGCTGTGCTCTTCAACGGAATTGCTTTCTATGCATTGAATCGCGCGATTGAGAAGGATATCTATTTCACGGGCAGCTGGTACGACGTTCCGTACAGCGGGTCTTTTGCGGTATTTAGCGTGTTAGCGCTGATGGGACAGAAGCTTACGCCTGGACAGGAAAGCGAAGCGGCAGATTCTTACGCCTGGTGGATGTCGAATCTGGCGATGATTGCTGTTCTGTCGCTGCCGGTGAGCGCATTTCTTGCTTTGCTCGATCCCAGGCTGCCCCATGAAGCTTCCAATTTCCGCGTTATGGTCACGCTTGCGACGATGTTTGTAATGGCGCTCCTGCTTTTCATTCAGCACCGCCGGTTGAATTGGGAGTTGCGCCGGACGAATGTGGTGCTGGAGGAGGCGTCGCTGACCGATCCGTTAACGGGAGTCCGCAATCGCCGCTATTTTTCGGCGACGATTGACGGGGATGTCATGCAGACGATGCGATCGCATACCGACGGGCACGATCCGCACACGCGCGACCTCGTTTTCTATCTCGTGGATGCCGACAACTTCAAAGAGGTCAACGACCGCTACGGCCATGATGTCGGCGACAAGGTGCTGATGGAATTGGCCCGCCGCCTAAGTTCTTCGATTCGTCATTCAGACATTCTGGTGCGTTGGGGCGGGGAAGAATTCCTCATTGTTTCGCGCTACACCGATCGTGTCGAGGCCGAATTGCTGGCGCAGCGCGTCCTTTCTGCGATCGCCGACACTCCGTTCCAGGTGAGCGAATCTGGAGAAACGATTGTCCGCACGTGCTCGCTCGGATGGGCAGCGTTTCCGTGGTCGCATGAGAATCCGCGCGAGCTATCGTACGAAGAGGTTCTCACGCTGGCGGACCGCGCCCTGAACCGCGCCAAGCAAGCGGGTAAGAATCAGGCAGTCGGAATGCAGCCTGCGACCGGGAACTGCCCGGCTATCACGGTTGCGGGGTTGCATTCCTCGTCCGTTCAGGTTGACTTGCTTGCCGTGGCCGGCCCGCAACAGACCTGAGCGAGGCAAGATTGCCGCTGTCGACCGTTCCTGTTAGAGAGGAATACTCTGTAGTTATGGGACGGTCTCCGGGGTCGGGGGACCAGCCGGAGGCACGTATGAAATCGTCAGCTCTGCTTTTCTCCGTCATCTTTCTCGCCACGAGCTTTGTATTCGCGCAAGATCACCCGAATGTAACTGCACAGCCGAATACGGTCTTTGTAGGCGCAGATGGGAAATACGAAGCTGCTCCCGACACGGCCGAGATTCAGCTCAATATTTCGGTGCAGGATGACAGCTCGCAGGCCGCCTATCAGCGGGCATCGAAAAATGTCGAGCAAGTGCGGGAAGTGCTTCGGAATAACGGGCTTGATCCAAAAATGGCGTCGGTCGGATTCTTTTCGGTACAGCCAGTGTATGAGTGGAAGCCGAGGCAGCGGGTCATTGGATATCGGGTCACGACCGATGTCACGCTCAAGCTGAAGGACTTTGCGAAAGTGGGGCCGATCACACAGCAGCTTGCCGAGGCCAATGTCAGCGAGACACAGAACCTGAGTTACATTCTCGAGAACATGGACGAAGCCAAGGACCGCGCTGTTCAGGATGCCTACCGCCGCGCGCGAAACTATGCCGACACGGTTGCGCGAGCGAGTGGGCGAGCGCTGGGAGAGCTCTCATACGCTTCCGTGGATACGTTCGAGAATGCGCCGAGGCCCATCATGACGCGGATGGCGCATCCGATGGCGGCCATGGCTAATGCGGCGCCTGCCCCGACTGAGGAATTTACGCCGCAAACGGTAACAGTTACGGCGCATGTGAACGCTCTCTTCAATTTGAAGTAAAGCGCAGTTCAGAGAACCGCGGGCTCCGGATTCGGTTTCGGAGGAACCACTGCCTGTGGATCGACTTGCAGCGTTAGACCATCAACCTTCCGCACAACCACGAACTGTCCTTCCGAGAGCGCAGACGACGAAACCGCGTCCCAGAGCTCGCCGTGAACCAGCACCTTTCCTTTGGGCGACAAGGCGGTCTGCGCGATCCCGGTTTCTCCGACCAATCCCTGTTCTCCGGTGACGATTTTGTTGCGGCGAGCTTTGAGGGCGATTGTCATCAGAAAGGCCGTGATCACCCCAAATGGAATACTCACGGCCAGCGCCGTGACGAGGCTTACCCGCAACTGCGGAATGGGCGCGTCGACGAGAAGAAGGCCGCCGAGTGTCAGGAGCACGATGCCGCCCACAGTGAGAACTCCGTGGCTAGTAAATTTAGCTTCGGCGGCGAAGAGTGCAAATGCCCCCAGAATCAATGCGAGCGCAGCAAAACGGACAGGAAGTAGATTCAGCGCGAAAGCCGCCACCAGAATAAAGACCACCCCGATTGTGCCGGGGATGACCGCGCCGGGATGATTGAATTCGATATAGAGAGCCAGTGCCCCGACAACCAGCAGCAGAAATGCAAGGTTCGGATCCATGAGCGTGTCGAGGATGCGTTCTTTGATCGTCAGGTCGTAGGGGACGATTGGCTGGCCCACGAGATTTAACGTGGCTATTTTCCCATCGAAACGCTTGAAGGGTTTTCCCTGCATCTGGCGGAAAAGATCCTCCGGGCTCGAGGCGACGTAATCGATGAGATGGTTCGCCAGCGCTTCCTGATCCGTGTAGGACTTCGACTCGCGGACCGCGCTCTCGGCGGCTTCGACATTGCGTCCGCGCTGCGAGGTGAAGGAGCGAATGAGTGCGGCGGCATCATTTTCGATTTTGCGGTTCATCTCGTCGTCGGGCTTCACCTGCACCGGTCCGATGAATGTCACGGGATGCGCTGCTCCGGCGGCGGTCCCGGGAGCCATGGCCGCAATATCGGCGGATTCGAGAATGAAGATTCCGGCAGAACCAGCGTGTCCCCCAGTCGGAGTCACATAGACGATCACCGGGACTGGGGAGCTGGTAATTTTTTCAATGATTTCACGAGTCGAGGTGACCAGCCCGCCGGGGGTGTTCATCTCGATCAAAACAGCCTGGGCGTTGATGCGACGTGCCTGGTCGATGGCGCGAGAAATGTATTCGGCGCTGATGGGCTGGATGGTGTCATCGACAACGACCTTAACGACCTCCGCTGAAGAGGTAAGTGAAAGGGCTGCGACCGCTATGACCGAAAGAAGAACGAAACGCGAAGTTGCAGATTTCATGATGTTTGCCCGAGGCGCACGAGTCAGCCGCCGAACCGCGCCTGCTCAGCCGTGTCTCTATTTTCCACCTATTTGCGCGGAGCGGCAGCAGATTCTTCATGCACCGACTGAGTGGGCACGATCTGTTCGTTTGACATCGGTGTCCAGCCCGGCAGATATGTGCTGCCTGTGATCAGGCGCGCCCCGCGTTCGTAGGTCACGTAGGACCAGGCCCACTGAATGAAGACCAGCAAGCGATTGCGAAATCCGATGAGGAAGAAGATATGCACGAAGAGCCACGAGAGCCAGGCGACATAGCCGGAGATATGGATGCGCCCGAATTCGGCAACCGCCGCCGCCCGGCCGATGGTTGCGAGGCTTCCCTTGTCCCAGTAATGGAATGCGGGACGCGGAACTGACCCCTGGCCACCGTTCTGGGGGTGCGAGATCGGTGAGCGACCCGAGCCGCTCTTAACTTCGGATCGAATCAACTTGCCGACGAATTTACCTTGTTGTATGGCAACCGGCGCCACGCCGGGCAACGGTTTGCCCTGATCGTCTTTGCCGGCAGCGAGATCGCCAATGACAAAAACGTTCGGGTGAGCAGCGAGGCTCAAGTCCGGTTGCACGGGGACTCGCCCCGCGCGATCGACAGGCACTCCCAGGCTCTTACCGAGAGGAGAAGCGGCAACTCCCGCGGCCCAAATAATGACGGTTGCAGGAAGGCGCGTGTTGCCGAGATAGACGGCTCCGGCTTCGACCTGCGTGACCATCGTCGAGGTGCGAACGTCGACGCCGAGATGCCCGAGTTGTTGCTCGGCGCTGCGCGACAGATCCTCGGCATAACTGGGAAGGATCCTGGGCCCGCCTTCCAGCAGAATAACGCGTGTCCGCGCGGGATTGATGGAACGAAATTCGTGTGTCAGAGCATGGCGGCTGATTTCGGCCAGAGTGCCGGCGAGTTCAACTCCAGTGGGACCGCCTCCAACGACGACAAAGTCAATGTGCGATGTGCTTTCTCCGGCCGCCGCTTGGCGTTCGGCCAATTCGAATGCCAGCAGAACTCGTCTGCGAATCTCGATCGCATCTTCGATGGTCTTGAGGCCGGGCGCGAAGGGCTCCCATTCGTCGTGTCCAAAGTAGGAATGGCCGGCTCCGGCGGCGACGATCAGATAGTCGTACATGATCTCCAGGTCGGGAGTTTTGACGATCTGATGGGTGACGTCGAATCCGGTCACCTCAGCCATGAGAACCTCGATATTTTTGTACGAGCGCAGGATCGACCGGACGGGGGCGGCGATCTCTCCCGGCGAAAGACCGGCAGTCGCGACCTGGTAGAGCAAAGGCTGGAACGTGTGATAGTTCCTGCGGTCGATCAAAGTAACGTGGACGGGAGCGTTGCCTAAGGCGCGTGCCGCCTCCAAACCGCCGAAGCCTGCTCCGACAATGACGACCCGCGGTGCTAGTGGATTGTTCATCTTGCTGATCCTGTCCTCTCTCTATAAGATTCACGCGATGGCAGATGGTTCCATAAGTTCTTCTACTGAGATTTCGCGAGGAAATCAGGCTCCTACGTGGGTTCGATGGTTGCTGCCTTCCGCAGTCGATCTCATCTTTATTGCGGTGCTTACAGTGCTGACGTTTACCGCATTGTCTGTGCGGTTGTTAGGAGATGCCGGAATTGGCTGGCACATCCGGACCGGGCAGAGGATTCTTTCCACGCATGCGATTCCGCGCGTCGATCCGTTTTCAGCATCGATGGCCGGGAAGCCCTGGTTTGCCTGGGAATGGCTGTATGACGTCATTGTCGGTTGGCTCGACAGCGTCGCCGGCCTCAACGGAGTCGTTTGGCTCACCGCGTTCGTGATTGCGGCGACCTTTGGTTGGTTATTTCGACTGCTGGTAGTCCGCCGGACGAATTTCTTCTTCGCGCTCTTTCTCACATTGCTGGCGCTTTCGGCCTCCACGATCCATTTTCTTGCGCGTCCGCATGTGTTCAGCTGGCTGCTGACGCTGGTGTGGTTCTGGATTCTGGATTCGACCGAGCGCGATGCGCTGCTTGGGATTCACGACCGCAGCGACTACCGTTTATGGTTGCTGCCCATTCTGATGATTGTCTGGGTGAATGTGCATGGCGGCTTCCTGCTGGGATTTGTGCTGCTCGGAATCTTCTGGCTGGCGGCACTGTGGATTGTCCTGGCCACGAAACAGTCTCAGATCGAATCCATCAAGCTTCGTTTAGCAGCACGCAATAGACTGCGAAGGCTTACGCGGATCGGCCTGCTTTGTCTGCTGGCGGGTCTGGTGAACCCCTATGCGTGGAGGTTATACCAACACATTTACGGCTACCTCAGTGACAGCTTCCTGATGGATCACATCGACGAATTTCAGTCACCGAACTTTCACGGGATCGCGCAGAAATGCTTCCTGGCTCTTCTTCTCATCGCGGTGGCCGTGTTGGCAATACGAGGGCGCGAGTTACGGTTGAGCAATATTCCGATCGCGCTGTTCGCCATCTATGCGGGGCTCACGGCATCGCGCAATTTGCCGATCTCAGCGATTCTGCTGGCGATGATTGTGGGGCCTCTGGTTCCGGCGATTGGAGTGTGTGACCGGTTCGCGGAAGAGAAGTCGGCGATTGAATCAGGGCTGAAGAGGCACTTATGGCCGGCCATCGCGGTGGTCGCGACTTTCGGCATTGCGATTCATGGCGGACGCGTTGTGGGCGATCAGATTATGAATGCGCATTTTGGCGCGAAGCGGATGCCGGTCGAAGCGGTGAATTATTTGCAAGAGCATGAGGTCGCCGGCCCGGTCCTCGCTCCTGACTATTGGGGCGGATATCTGATATACCGCCTTTATCCGCGAGTTAGAGTCGTGGTGGATGACCGGCATGATTTTTACGGACCTGAATTTCTGAAATCGTACGTTCGCATGATTCGCGTCGAGCAGGGATGGCAGGACTTCGTGAAAGACCAGCAGCCGCATTGCATTCTGCTCCCGCGCAACTCCGCACTGGCGAATGTTCTTCTTCAGACGAAAGGATGGAAAGTCATCTACACGGATGAGCCGTCGATCGCGTTCGTAAAGACCGGTAATCCTGATCTGTACGACGGGGAATAATCTTTCGACGAACGCATAAGAACAAACAATTGACCTTCAGCCAGTCTGGGACCGACGATGTGAATCATCGACTCTGCGGAAGGTCCCAATCAGTCTTTCGTTCCACGGTTAACGCAAGAATTATGTCCAGGAATGGCGAAAAGTTTACGGCTGCGTTTCTTGTGTGTCTGCTTACTCTCGTGTGGACGGCGTGCTCGGGATCGCCGTCTACATCTTCCCTTACATCGACTCCGCCGCCTCCGCCGGGCAATCCCGTGGGATCGAACTTGACGCAGATCAGCTCCGATCCGTACTCGGTCGCTCCCGGACAGCATGC
>DATJOA010000205.1:0-9959 GCA_035507635.1 Candidatus Acidiferrales bacterium | reverse complement strand
ATCCACTCGACGGCAGCTTTGGCGCTGTCTCGTCCCGCAAAGGCATGGCCAACTCCGGGCATGGAATCAAACTGGACCGGGGTTCCAGCCTGGCAAAGTTTCGCTTTGTAGGAAAGGGTCACACTGGGAAGAACAAGAGGATCTTTCATACCTTGCGCCAGAAAAACCGGAATAGCGGGGGGAAGCGTTCCGGGTGTGTTGGTTGCCAGCAATGAGTGCCAGGGTTCGACATCGGAAACATTCGTCACCTTGAGAAAACTGCGGCTCAGCGCTTTCGAGGGACCGCGGCGAGCGAACACATCAAAAAATCGTTCAATACATTCTCCGGCAAGATGATCAATCACCGGGATCGCCTCGGGAGTCACCAACTTGTCCACCGGGGCCCCGTAGACTCGAGACCAGGACCACAGGGTCATCGCAGTAATATTTCTTCCACCGGAGGTGTCCATGTCCTCGGTGAGCAGAGTCGCCAGATCCGTGGCCGGAGCCGCCGCAGCAACGCCGGCTAAATGAAGCTCAGGTGCGTAGGTCTTGGCCAGAATTCCGGTGAAGAGCGCCGCTTGCCCGCCTTGCGAATGGCCCCAGACGGCAAAGACTTGGCTTGCGGAAGCCCCGGGCATCTGGCGTGCCACGCGCACAGAATCCAAAACCGCACGGCCCTCGCTGGTTCCGACAAGATAAGGATGCGGCCCGGGCGTGCCGAGTCCGGGATAATCGGTGGCCGCCACTACGAAGCCGCGGTGGAGCATCTCGTGCAAGCCCTGGATGGATCGGAACAAGACCCGCGCCCGCGACGGCGCGCATTTGCTGACCAGCCCCGAAGTCGGATGAGCCCACGCCACGATGAAACGGCCATTCTTCGGCGCAGCACCTTGCGGCACGATCACCACGCCGGAAACCGCAATCGGCTCGTCGTGCAAACCTTGAGACCGATAGAGAACTCGAAAGGCGGCAGCCCCGTCCGGTGCACCGTCAATCGGCTCGGACCGGATCAATCGTCCATTGGTCGGGTATCGACTGAAATCGATATCGGCAACGGAGTAGAAATCCTTCTGTGCAACGGACTGAATTGCGAGCAGGCACGCCCCCAATAAAGATAGCCATGGGACTGCTCGTCGAAAAGTCATTGGACGATAACGCGACGCACGTGACGCCGACGCAATCTTGCAAAACGATTCGTTCCCGGAACTGACGACCGGCATGAGGTGCTCTTCTGCAGTGTCAGTCATGTCCTCGAAGACTCTCGCACACCATACGCTCTTTTGCTGAACTCGAGCAATACTACTAACCACCGCTGAACTGGCCTTCCCGGTCCGTCGGTGGTTGGCGACGCGCTTGCGTTCCCGAGCTTGTGCGTCTGGACTGGTCCGCGACGCCAAAGCTTGCGTCCGCATGGACACTGCGGAGAAAATCGCGGGACACATCACGGCCAAGACAGGGCTGCTGCGCGCGGCCGACCAATCGAACGACGATTTCCTGGAGCTAACCGCGAAACAGGTAAGAGACAGCGCAAGTAGGGGTTGGCTTCACGAGCACAATAGGAGTGGCACACGGGTTTTGTGATTTGCACGAAGATTGGTTCGGGCAGTGTGCAATGCCTGTGCACCTTAATATGGCGATCAAAAAAAGCCACGGCAGCACGGCGGCGGTGTGATGGCAAGACTGGCACAGTTGAGACTGAAGCTCATGCCGCTGGGAACATGGTACGAGGATTCGCATTAACCCCCTCGTGTCAGACCTTTGATGGCGAGCCTATCGACATGGTTGGCGCTTTCGAAGGAAGCGGACGCTGTTCCCGACGAACTAGCAGCTTAGTTCACAGTTGACGCAAAATCCCGTTCACGCTCAAACTCCCGGAAAAGGCGGACAGACAGCGGAAAGTAGCGCAATCGTGATGCATGAACTGACCGGAACGGCCGCGCATAAATTTGTCCGCGTGCAAAATCCTCTACTTCAAATTTCTTGCGACCCAGGGAGCCGAACCGAGATAGAGTCAACTGCACCCGTCTGAACAAGGTCACTTCGCGCCCCGGGCTTTTGAACCTGGCTCATTGGCTATGCCTGTGAATGTCCAAGCCTGTGGAGATTCCGCCTGTAGTCGTTTACGAGGCAACTAGCGAAGCAGACTAAGAGCCTGGTTGATGGTCAATGCCGCCAGGTAGGCGATGGTGGTCATGTAAATGAACTGCACTGCGGGCCAGCCCCAACTGTTGGTCTCGCGGCGCACGGTGGCTAGTGTCGACGTGCATTGCATGGCAAACGCAAAAAAGACTAGAAGGGCGATCGCACCTGGGAAAGTCAGGTCTTGGTGTAAGGCGGTCTGCAGAGGCAGGGAATGGGTCGCAGGGTCGGAACCGTAAAGCGTACCGAGAGTGCCGACGATAACCTCGCGGGCCACCACGGACGTAAGCAGACCAACGCCAATCTTCCAATTGAATCCCAGCGGACGTATGACCGGCTCGATGATATGTCCGAGATAGGCAATGGCGCTTTGTTCGAGTTCCGGTGGATGGCCTTGATGGAAGGGCAGGTTCGTCAGGGCCCACACCAGAACAGAAACACAGAGGATGACAGTGCCGGCCTGCCGCAGGAAGACGCGAGTGCGGTCGAGCAACCGCAAACTGATGGAACGCAAGGTTGGCCAGCGGTATTCCGGAAGCTCAAGGACGAACGGTACCGAGGCAGACTTGAGCACGGAGGACTTCAGGATTTTTGCTGTCCAGACAGCCGCGAGGAAGCCCATGACGTAGAGGAACATCATCGCCAAGGCGCGGCTTCCCATGAGGACGCCGATAACTGGCCGCTCCGGTATGAACGCCGCAATGAGCAATGTGTAGATGGGCAAACGGGCCGAGCAAGTCATGAACGGAGCTATCAAGATGGTGGCCAAGCGGTCACGCTTATTCTCAATCGTCCGGGTAGACATGATGGCAGGAACGGCACAGGCATAGGCCGACAGAAGCGGGATAAACGCTTTGCCGTTCAAGCCGACGCTGCGCATGGTGCGATCGGCAATCAGGGCCGCTCTCGCCAGATAACCCGAATCTTCGAGCAATCCAATGAAGAGAAAAAGCACGAGAATCTGCGGGAGAAAAACGAGCACCGCGCTTACTCCCTTCCAGACACCATCCAGCAGGAGAGACCGAAGAAAGCCGTTTGATAAAAAGTCAGCGGCGCTTTGGCCAAATCGAACAAGAAGATTTTGGAGTGCGTTACTGAGTGGCTGTCCCAAACCGAACACGGTTTGAAATACCGCGCCCACGACAACGAGGAAACCAACCGGTCCCCAGATTTTGTGAAGGGCGAAATCGTCGGCCCGGCGAGTCCACCTGGGTGGAAGCGGAGGACGATAACCCGCCTGGCGCGCCACGTGAGATGCCCATTTTCGACACTGCGGGAGATCTTGGACAATTGGCAGGGGCGCAATCGGCCCTGGTTCTTTACCGTTCTGCAGAAAGCTCTTGACTGAATCCAGCCCAGTCCCGTTAGTCGCGCTTACCAAAGCCACGGGAATTCCCAGTTCTCCGGCGAGCTTGACCGTGTCAATCTCGCCTCCGCGCCTGGCCAGAAGATCTCCCATATTCAGCAGCGCAAGCGTTGGAAGGCCGAGCGCAATCACGGGCGCTGCGAGCGTGAGGTGGCGTCCGAGGTTGGTCACGTCGAGCACCAGCAAAACGGCATCAGGTTTGGGAACATCAGCCATGCCCTTCAAAACACCAACGGCGACCCGTTCATCTTCCGAATGCGGAGTCAGGCTGTAGACTCCGGGTAGGTCAATAAGCGTAATGTCTCCGGTTGGGAGGGACATGGTTCCGGTGTGCTGCTCAACCGTGATGCCGGGATAATTACCGACCTTCTGGCGAAGATTTGTGAGCCGGTTGAACATTGTGGACTTGCCAGAATTGGGAGGCCCTATCAGTGCAACAGTCTGAATAGATTGTGAGTGCCTGGTGTCTGGTGCTCCAGTCGTGGGTAGGAGAAGAAGATTCACTTTGGGGAGGTCCTCATTGGCGGTAGTTCTCGATGCGCGAGACGTAGATGCGGCATGCGGTTTCAGCTCGGAGGGCGACCTCTGAACCATCGACCAAGTAAACGATAGGATCTCCCATCGGGGCACGGCGCGAACACTTGACCTCAGCGCCAACAAAGAAGCCGAAGCGTCCGAGCAGTTGTTCTTCGGAAGCTGGCAGTGCAACTTGCTCGATTACGGATGTTTCTCCGGGTTTGATGTCGGTAAGAGCGACGCTAGCTGCTATCAAGATTCCTCCTCACGCGGTTCCCTGACTCTTCCTGGACTCTTGCCGGCGGAGTGTTCGCCTTCAGTTCCAATCACCGTCGGTTTCCTTCCTTACTTGCGCGATCAATTCGGGGGGCGGAGAGAGGTGCGGAGAAGAACTTGCTTCAACAAGAGATCGCAGGCGGACGACCGCTATGAACATCAGGCTACAAAGCAAGACTAAGGGCATCAGATACAGCCAGTATCTTTCAGGGCCAGGTGGATCCGCCAGTATCCGAGGGCCATAGCGGGAGAGATAGATGCCTTTGATTTCGTTCTCGGAGCGCCCTTCGGCCACGAGTTGTTCGACCTCGACTAGCATTTGGCGCGCTTCGGTAGAACGGTGGATCGCGATCGGCTCACGCCAGCAGCAGGGCGCGATCAGTTCATGCGTTAGTCGATCGTATTGCCTGACCTGCGAAGGATTGAGGGGCACCTTCTCTGCGGCGAAGAGGCAAGAGATTAGAGTCGCAGTCGGCAGGATCGCGTACAAAATGCGGCGATACATTGTCGGTCTCATTTCATGATGTGAAGATATTTCACAAGATCATCAAGGTCTTTGGACGTCAGCCGCTGATCGAAGGCGGGCATTGTCCCGATCCCTTCGATGATCGTCTTCCGTACCTGCTGGTCGGTGGCCGGAGCCCCGCTGGGTAGTGTGGCTTTCTTGAAAAGCCCCTCGAGCTTTGGTGGTTGCTTCTTCAGGTCTGGGGTTGGCATCTCATGGCACAAAGCGCAGTGGAGATCAAACAAGTCCTGGCCTCTCTGCTCATCTGCACCCGGCGAACAGCCAGTCGAGATCAGAGGAATTGCAGACAGTGCTGCGAGAATAACAAGGCACCGTATCTTGGCACTCATCCTGTCTTCCTCTGTTTCCTGCGCCCTGGAGGCGTTGTCCCCAGCTTCGCCTGTTGACGAAGAGCGTTTTCCAATTCATCCGTTGTCCATTCGGTGGCCCAATACTTCGCGACGGTTCCGTCTGGCGCAATCATGACGATGTCCATCGAGTGTGATATTTGATTCTCTTCTTCGTAGTACTCGAGCCCGAATGCATCGGCGAGCTTTCGTAAGTCGGCAGGATTCGTGTATGCAAAATCCCAATATGCGAACCCCGATGGATCGTTGTCGAGGTAGGCAAGCCCATACTTACGAAGCACGGGTGCGGTGTCATATTTCGGGTCAAAGCTGATCGTCAGAAGATGAGTCTTCGCGTAATCCTCGGGAGTCTTCGCCAGATCATCGTGTATCTTGGCGAACTGACCACTTAAACGTGGACAGAAGTTGGGCACGGGACAACGCGTGTAAATAAAGGTCACCAACAAGGCCTTCCCCTTGAAATCGCTGAAGCGGAGGGTTTTCCCATCCTGATTGGTCAGCGGAAGGTCTGGGACATGTTCGCCGATGTCGAGGTGGTGGGCTGGGACGGCGGGCTTTGCTGTCTTCCTGCCGCTCTCATCGGTGATACGAAGGTCTTCCAGCCAGTAGTCATTGCCTTTGTTGGCCGTGATCACCTCGGCGCTGATGACATCTCCTGGTTGCACCTGGTTGAAGCCATTCTGGTCTTTGACCGCATACGCCATCGTCATGGCCGGCATGAAACCGGGGATGTCGTCATGCTTCACGGTGATCTCGTTCGTTGCGGGGTTCTTATCCAGCACTTCACCCTTCAGGTCGTAATGCTTCGACTTGGACTGACAGCTGGATGCCAGCAAGGCTCCCGCCAGAACCAATAGCAACAGAGTTCGATATTTCATTGCATCTCATCCTCCCATGACAGTCGCGATTTGCTAAGAGCTGATGGTTGGAATGGCCACAAAGCTCCTAGCCTTCGCTTTCCTCGAGTAAAGTCTGGCTTTTCATTGGATGCGCCAAAGGAAGACAAAACAATCTCGCTCATATCCCTGACGCGACCGATGCTAATCGATTGCGCACAGCTGCCGTCCGTAGTTTCGCAATCGTCATCATTCGTACCCTTCGTTTCCTCCACCATATGTAAATGCCGGTGCCTGACAGCAGCGCAATCAATAGACCGATGACGCAAACAAGAAATCGGTACGACCGGAGACCATACAAATCCGCATAATGCATCGCCCAGAGAAAGTTAGTAATTGTGTTACCCACATGTTGACCAGTTGGGAGCGCTAGTGCTTGGAACTCTCCTGTATCTCCGTCTAGAAAAACGGCCGTCCCGGGACCGCCTCTCCGGAAATCACGGCTGCTTTGGACGGTGTATGTGTAGACGCCGGCTTCGGCGATGTATGCGAGCCCCGCCGGTCTTTGCACAGTGAACCCGTGAGTCGCCGCTTGCTCCGCCATTAACTTTTCAGCACGCGTCAGAGCCGCAGTCCAAGCGAGTTTCGGATTGTCGTGCGGATGCGACGGGATCGAAGCAATGAAATCTTCATCAGATTGGTAGTCAAATGCGGCTCGGGTGACTTTTTCGTAGAACGAATGCATGTTGAACATCACACCGGACCAAGCGAAGACGAAAAGCAAAGGCCAAACCCATAACCCACTGGCGCGGTGCAGATCAAAATTCACTCGCATCGCGCTGGCCCGCCACTTAACCCACCAAGCGTATTTCCACCGCGTCAAGAATTTCGCAAAACCCACCGGCAGCGTGAGATAAAAGCCCACGAAGCAGTCAATCGTCCACACTAGAGCTATGTAGCCCACCATCGACCAGCCGAAGGAACCGAGCGTCATTGAGGTGTGGAGTTCGTAAATAAAGGACGTCAGGTTGGCGCGATTGATGTGTGAAATAGAGTATTGGCTCAATCGTCCGAGTTCTTGGCCGGTCCAGGGATTCAGAATGAGGTGGTCGAAGCCGATGTCGTAAGGCTTGCCCGTAGCTGGATTTGTTCTTGGGGCGCAGCGAATTGACGCTTGTTCGTCGTCGGCAGACATGTACCAAACTTTTGCTCGAGGAGCGATGGTCTCCGCGCGTTCAGCGAGGGCGGCAAGGCTCAAAGGCTGCGCTCCGGGTATTGGTACCGCAAACAGTTGTGGGTTGAGTAAACGGTCGACGTCACGCCGGTAGGCAAGTATAGAGCCGGAGAGGCCGATGATCACGAGGAACACGGTCATGAGCAATCCAGTCCAACGGTGCTGCCAAATCAAATAGCGGCGAATCATCCGGCCTCCTTTGTGTTCCTCACGTTCGCTTCCTCTGCCCTCCAATGAAGATTGTTCCGTCCGATCCAAATGCGCGCCCTCGATTAGAAAGACAGCCTCAATGCCACTTGAATCGAGCGCGGTCCTCCGATCTGATAGAGCGGATCGAATGCGCCGGCTCCCACCCCATTGATCCCACTGCCGCTTCCGCTTAGAAAAGTCCCCAGCATCGAGTTCGCAAGGCCGAAACCCGAAGCTGGTGTTGGGGGATTCGCACCCAGATTGTTGACCGGTTGCCCGAAGTTTGGATGGTTGACAACATTGAACAACTCGGCGCGGAACTGCAACCTGACGGACTCATGCAAAGGAAATTCGCGGTGAAGAGCAAAGTCCCATTGCGCTGCGCCAAATCCCCGCAGAGTGTTACGAGAAAAGTCGCCCTGGCGGGCTGGGAAACAAGGGGGATTACTTTCACAACCAGGTGGGATCACCGGAGGAGGTGCGAATGCATTCGGGTTGAATGCCTTCCCACCCGGATACCGTGAACCGTACAGATAAAAAGGCTGGCCCGTCACAACGTCGGGGCGAACATCGGTATAAAACGAGTTGGACAGCGCCGTTGCAAAGGTCCAGTAAACGTCCACGGGCGGAGCAGAACGAGCTTGAAAAACGTTCTCCACCGACCAGCCGCGAAGCAGCGCTCGGCCGAACGGATTGCTTACATGCGCCGGAATGTCGTAGGTGATGGCCGCCGAAGCTGCGTGCCGGATGTCAAAGTCGGAGGGTCCGCGGTTTACGCTCGGATTGATGTCTGGCAGCGCATTACTAAGTTCTTCACTCGAACCGCCAGAGCCTGTGTCGATTGAGTGCGACCACGTGTAGGAAGCAAGAGCCTGGAGGCCTGCCGATAAGCGGCGCCTAAACTGAAATTGGAGGGCGTTGTAATTAGAACTGCCGGCATTCGTTACCAGAGACGCCGTCGTCAGGTTAGGGTTAGGGCCAAAGACGTAAGCCTCCGTCAATAGCTTCCTTCCGGAAGCGCCGACATACGACAGAGTGAACGTCTGTTCTTTCCCCAGCGCCTGTTCCATCGCTGCGTTCCACTCCAGGGTGCGGGGCAACTTGAGATGCGGGTCAACCCCGTACAGTGCCTGGACATTCTGCGCGCTCGGCGGTGCGACCGGTATTGGCGGGAGATAGAGCGGGTTCGGTACAGTGGCGGAGAAGGCGCTCGATCCGAACGGGTAGTTGTAGTTGCTGTAGAGGTTCCCGAATTCAGAAGTCGCCAAATCGTAGAAGACGCCAAACCCGCCGCGAAACACGGTCTGCCATCGGTCGCTTTGCGAGAACTGATAGGCCAATCCGATACGCGGCGCGACGTTGCCATAGCTCATGTTATAGGGAGGCGTGTTCGGCAGCGGCGCCAGGTTGGCAAGATTTCTCAGGTCGAAACCGGTGAGCGCGCTAAAGTTTGGACCGGACAGCGTCGAAGGCACAAAATCCAGGTCCCACCTCAGCCCATAAGTCATCGTCAGACGGGGGGAAATCCGCCATGTGTCCTGCGCGAACGTACCAAGATTGCGGAACAAGAACGTTGCAGGCAGCGTGTAGGAGTTGGTGAGAAACAGAGGGTTTTGTCCGGTGTTGGCGGAAGGCACATCAGGGAAAATTGCCGCTAACGAATAACTCGGGGTATCTTGACCGGGTCCGGGCCACACTGACGGCGACAAGCGCCGATAATCCACGCCAAACTTCAACCCGTGAGTTCCTTTCTGCATGGATATGCTGTCCACGACGTTGAACTGGCGTTGCTGATTAAAGCCCGCCGCACCCTCCGCGACTACGCTGTTGATCAACGAACCGATGATGAAATACATTGACGAATTCTTGACCGTGTACTGGCTGGGGAACGGGAGAGCGCCGAGAGGCGTTGCGCCTTCGAAATCCGTGGGAATGACCCGCGAGTAATTGTCCGTCCGGCTAAAGTTGAAACGGAAGTCATTGACGAGGGTCGGCGAGATCGTCCACGTAGCGCCGACGGTTTCCGTCAGCGTGTTGCTCACCGAGGAATTCAGCGAGCTGAGGCCGGGGTAGAGTTCGCGCTGGTCGATGTTGGAAGGGGAGTTATTGTAGCGCCCGAAGACAGTGAGCTTATTGTTGAAACTGTGGTCGATTCGCAAACTATAAGCATCAAGTGACGCGGGGTTGGAAAAGGAAACATTCAGTTCCGCAATTCCCTGGTGATTGCCGTTCCGGTCCAGAACCTCGGGGCCGTTGGGCAGCGGAAATGCATTGAGATAAGGTGCGAATTCAGGCAATGCATATTGGCGAGAATAAGGATCCTGAGGATTGGTGTCGGGGACCGTTACTTCGACGGCTTGTGGCAGACGTAATCTCAAGCCTTCGTAGGAAAAGAAGAAGAATGTCTTGTTCTTCCATACCGGGCCGCCAATAGTGCCGCCGAAATCGTTCTGGCGCTCTTCCGGTTTGGGCAAACCCGCGTTGTTAGCAAACCAATCGTTCGCATCCATCGCATCGTTGCGCAAGTAGTCGTATAAAGTACCGTGGA
>DATJOA010000204.1:0-26034 GCA_035507635.1 Candidatus Acidiferrales bacterium | reverse complement strand
TTCCATCGACGTACACAGTGGATCCCGTGCACGAGGACTCTCGCTTTGAAGTATTTTGGGATTTCTTGGATTGAGCGGGCGGGCGGGTGAATTACACACCAACTCCCACCAAGAATTCCTCTTCTTCGTAGGAGTCATCTGCCCTGCGGGCGGTTAAAGGCGAACTCCAACACCCGATTAAATTATGTGCGCTACTAAAAGCGAAGTCAACGAATTTGAAGTGATGTACTTACTCCGGTCACTTCGCCGGACTCCAATTCATGCGAAAGTCGATATAGAGCGGGGTAACTTTGACGTGCTCATCGGAGCGATATTTCGGTTCGTTTGCCATCCCCAGCAAGGCGATGATTGCGCCGGGATTCCCTTGACTGAACTCCAGGACCTTTTCGAGGAATTCGGTCATGTTTGAAGCGACGAGTCCGGTCCGTTTTACGACCTCGCGCGCAAATTGCTCAGCGACGCCGGCGTCAAAGTTACGGATTTCGCACTTCTGGGAACGATCTCCATAAATAGGTTGCAAAAAGCCTGTGTCTTCCATGTGGCTGGAGCGCGCCAATGCGTTCACCGGTGTCGAACCCCAACTCATAATTTCGCGAACCGCCGACGCGAACGAATAGGAAGGACGTTTCAGGTGATCTAGAACGATCGAGTACTCGCCTTCCCGAAGCGCATCCATAACGATCCCTTTCAGGGAAACGGCGGATTTAGACTTCACTGCTTCCTCATTGCGGAATGCCGCTTTGGCTCGAGAACTTCCGGCGCGAAGCAGACTCACCGCCAAACTGCGGAAAACTTTATTGATGGTGTTCGAGTCCTCGCAATAAAGAATGGCCCGAAATGAGGGAACGCTGCGCAGCAACAAAGTCTTGCCCACGCCAGACGGTCCATAGATCAAGAATGGGCGTTTTCTTATCAAGAACTGGTCGATCCGTTCTCGCTCTTCGGCGCGATCGAAGATGTATTCCGCGGTCATCGATCCCTTACCCTCATCCGATCCACGCAGCCGGTCTCGCCGACGAAAACCGCTGTAGCAGCGAAACAAGTCTGGGACGCCGCTTTCGCTTGAACTGTCCACATTGTGGTTAGTCTTGTCATTACTTACCTTGAGGGGACTGATCCTCGTTAGCGATTGCACCCGCCTTGCGTGTAACGGCCAGCAGCAATCGGAGTATGTTATCCGTTGCCTGGTGCGCGGGATTTCCATCTTGGCGTTTTTTGATTTCTTCATTGATAACGGGTCGAGCCAGATCGATGTGCGACTCCAGCCAAGCCTGGATCTCCCCTTGCAGAAGCCAATCGCACGAGGGTAGGACCTCGAGAAGGCGCTTTACGGCAAAACTCTTGTTTCGATCATCCGCGACGGCGAGTGCAATTGCGCACGCTCTGGCCGCAATCTCAGGATCCTTGTCATGGAGCAACGCGGCAATCTTGCGCCAGTCTTGGACGAAGAGGCGCAGCGATTCCAGCAGGCGTAATACCGACCGGCGACGGCTTCGACTGGAAGGGGTTTCGCGATTACCGGACGGCTCAGGCGCCCTCGCGGCCTCAATTAGCGCGGAATGCGGAGCTTCACCCAATTTGTGAAGCGCATCCTCCGCCGCGCTGCGACAGAAATCATCTTCCAACGCTGCGACGAGCTGGGGAACCGCCTCTGGGCGACGGAACTCGCCCATTATCTCCACGGCTCCGATCAGATGTTTTCGCTGCAGGACCCGTTCGAGAGCTTCGTACACGTCATCCGTTCGCCAGGCGCCCAAGGCACGAGCTGTGCTGTTCTGGACGGCCTCTTCCCCATGTGCGGCCACAGGATCGGAAATCTCCCTGTTGAGACCCAGATACTCAATCAACACATCTTTCGCGCCGAGTTGGGCCAGCGCTCGCACCGCTCGTTGGCGTGGCACAAAGATGCCGCTCGGTTTGCCTTGTATGAGAAACCGGCGTAACAGCGGAACGGCACGTTCTCCGCACGCGACGAGCATGTCAATTCCAAGTTCGCCTTCATGCAACGAGTTGAGGCTCTGGACGAGCGCCTCGATTTCTTCCTCAGGAAGATCTCGAAATGCTTGACTAGTTCTTGCTTCCACCAGAGCCTCCCTCGTTTTGCCGTTATTTTCCCCAGCGGCTATAGACGGAACGCCCGGCATATTTCGCGCTCCGCCCCAACTCTTTCTCGATCTCAAGCAAGCGGTTGTATTTCGCGATACGCTCGCCTCGGCACGCAGAGCCAGTCTTGAGTTGACCCACACCGGTTGCCACTGTGAAGTCCGCGATCGTAGTGTCGTCGGTCTCACCGGAACGGTGCGATACGACACAGGTGTAGTTGTTCTTTTGTGCGAGTTCGATGCACCGCAAAGTTTCGGTCACAGTGCCGATCTGGTTGAGCTTGATGAGAATGGAGTTCGCGATTCCTTTCTGGATTCCATTGGCGAAGATCTCGGGATTGGTGACAAAGATGTCGTCGGCCACAAGTTGCACTTCCTTTCCGAGACGATCGGTCAATTTTTTCCATCCGTCCCAGTCATCTTCGGCGAGTCCATCTTCAAGCGAGGGAATGGGATATTCCTTCACCCAATCCGCCCATAAGGAGATCATTTCATCGGAACTCTTCTTGGTTTGGTCGGACTTGTGGAACACATAATGGCCATCTTGATAGAACTCGCTTGCTGCCGGGTCGATGTTGATGGCAATGTCTTTTCCTGGCTGGTAGCCGGCCTTCTGAATAGCAGTTAGAATCAGTTCGACCGGTTCTTCGTTCGATCGCAGCCGCGGAGCAAATCCGCCTTCGTCCCCCACGCTGGTCTCGTAGCCCTTTTCGTGTAAGACCTGTTTGAGCGTCTGAAACGTCTCGGCTGCCGATCGCAGTGCTTCGCTGAAACTAGGTGCACCGAGAGGGACAATCATGAATTCCTGGAAGTCGACGTTGTTATCCGCGTGCCTTCCACCGTTCAGCACATTCAGCTGCGGGACGGGCAAAACATATTCCTGGCGGTCCGCAAATTGACGATAGAGAGGAATCTTCTTTTCCGCCGCCGCAGCCTTGGCTGCAGCAATCGAAACTCCGAGAATTGCGTTCGCTCCGAGCTTCGCTTTATTGGGCGTTCCATCGAGTGCGATGAGTTCCTCGTCGAGGGACTTCTGGTGGCCCGCATCCATGCCTTTGACCGTGCCTTGAATCATCGTTGTGACATTGTGAACGGCTTTCAAAACGCCTTTCCCGTTGTAACGCTTCTTGTCTCCGTCCCGCAGTTCAACTGCCTCGTGTTTTCCGGTGGAAGCGCCTGAGGGAATCTTCGCCAAGCCGGTCGCTCCACTCTCCAGGGTGACACTGACCTGAATAGTTGGGTTTCCCCTTGAATCCAGAATCTCCATCGCATCAACGCTTTTTATCTTTGACATAAGTTCTCCTTGCTATGAGTTATGACTGCGCTATACAGATCCTGTTTGAAGTACCGTGATCAAATCTTTTTCCACGTCGGGCGGAAAAGCCAAACCCTTAAGTCTCTCGACCGTCTTGTCCACGGCGTAAGGGAATGACTTCAGCTGAAAATCGCCGTTTTCCCAGATGGCATAACAGCCGTCGGGCTTTCCAGTCTTCGGTTGGCCGAGACTTCCGGGATTCACCACAATTTTCTTGCCGATCTTGCGAATAAATGGCGTGTGAGTATGGCCAACTAGCAATACGTCCGCGTTCACTTGCTCAAGTTCTTCTACCCACTCGTCGGATTCCTCAGGACAATAGCCGTATAGGGGATCGGAGGGTTTGGCGTGGCAAAGATAAAATCTGGTGTCTTCCCGTTTGAGTTCGAGTTTGAGCGGCAGTAGTCGCAAGAATTGCTTGTGTTCTTTGTCAAGCGCGGAAGCGGTATATCGACGGGTCAGGTCCGCCATCTTCTGGTACCGAGCAGTACAGCGCGGGTCCACATCAAATCCGATGGAATTATCGTGATTGCCGCGAACGACTACTTTGCTGTTCGTTCTCGCGAAATCAACCACCGCTGCCGGCTCCGGACCATAATTCACCAAGTCGCCTAATATCCAGAGTTCGTCATATCCGGTGGGCAGTGAACGCAAAGCTTCGTAGTTGCCGTGCAGGTCAGAAATAATCGCAATCTTCATTCCGTTTCCGCCTGACGTGCTCTGCACGGATTGGGGCCGACAAACAATCGCATGGAACGCAGCACGGAGTCCTGCTCCCGCCCGCGAGGTTCATCGCGATATTGGTAATCATGCTTGCGAATAAACTCGCGCAGATCGTTGCCGAGTTCGGCAATGCGGGTTTCCATCTGCGTGAATAATCGATCGCGCTTCGCAGGATCCTTCCACATTTGGAGAGTCACCTGGCCGTGTGGAATGCAAAGACCGTTGGCTGCGAGCGGGACTCGAAACTCTTCCTCGTCGCTCAGTTCTTCGAGAGCTTCTCCCAGAAATTGCGCTTTCTCCCGGTTGTCCTGGCAAAACATACAGTTCTGCCCCGGGACAAATCTCTTTGCCTCCGACCGTCGGAAAAGATTTGGCCGCGAGGTCGGATCCAAAGCCTTCACAGCTGCCAGGCCTGAGCGTGCCGAGCGGGCAAGGTCATCACAGAGTATGGCCAGTCCGAAACCGCCGGTTTGCCAGGCTTCGTCTTCGATCTCTTTCGCCATCCAAAAATGACGAAGGCAGAAACCCCCGCCGGCCAAGAATTTCTCCCGCACCGAGGGAAACATCATCCCTTCGTACAAAAAGGAGTGGATCGATTTGCGTTCGGCGGCCAGCACCGCGTTGCAGATCGCACAGCCGCCCAGCGCAAAGGCTTTACTGAGCGTGTCCCGGGTGAACCACAATGTGCTCCGCTTTTCGGCCCCAGCCGCAGCCCTGTTGTCCTTCTTATTCGTGTTGATATTTTTACGGACCATAGGTCGAGATTTAAATCGCTTGGGAGTCGCGCGAAAGCGAAGCGCGACATAGCTCCGGCGATTGCTTCAAGTATTGGGCGGGATTTTGCCGGGAAGATGACTCCTCGACAAGTTCCCGCTTGTCAGGAGTCATCAGCTGTGCCCGGCTCAAAGAATGGGAACAGCGGTTTCGGTGAACTCCTTCACCGTCAGCAATTTTTTTCAGTACACCAGAGATGAGGCTGCGAAGTCAACGGACTTCGCTCCATCTGATGCGAGATTGCTGGTTTCATTTATTGCTCCCATCGCAGATTGCTCTTGCCAAAGTGACCGTAGTTCGTAGTAAGGCGATAGATCGGGCGCAACAGATCCAGTTGCTCGACAATCGCTGCGGGTCGAAAGTCGAAGGTACGCACAAACTCGAGTGCTGTCGGGTTGTCACCCGTACCGAATGTGTCCACCTTGACAGAAACCGGCTTCGCTAGGCCAATCGCATAAGCTACTTGAATTTCAGCTCGTTTTGCCAGCCCCTTCTTCACGATCTGACGTGCGACGTGACGGGCGAAGTAGGCCCCGCTGCGGTCCACCTTGGACGGATCCTTACCACTGAAGGCTCCTCCTCCGTGATGCGCAGCCCCACCGTATGTGTCGGCGATAATCTTTCTGCCTGTAACCCCACAGTCTGCTGACGGGCCCCCGTGGACAAAATTTCCCGTGGGATTGACCGCAAAACGAATGTCGTGGTGGAACCATTTGCCGAGCACATTCGGTGCCAGCGTTTCCTCGACGTATTTCCGAATGCCAGCCTGTGGTATGTGCGTGGAATGTTGTGTGGACACAAGCACATCGGTCACAGAGAGTGGAGTATTGCCCTCATACAAAATCGAAACCTGGGATTTTGCGTCGGGTCCAAGCCATGAGTACCGGCCGCTTTTTCGGTCCTCCGCCAAGCCTCGCGTGAGCCGATGGGCCAACAGAATGGGTAGCGGCATCAACTCTGGCGTTTCGTCGGTTGCGTATCCGAACATGATTCCCTGGTCGCCCGCCCCTTGCTCGTGGTCTACGTTTTTGTCGGCGTCCACTCCGCGAGCAATATCAGAGGACTGTTTCGACAGAATCTCGATGATCTGCACCTTGTCCGCATTGAAGGCACAGGTGTGGTCGGTATATCCAATTTCACGGATCGCTTCTCGCACGACGTCCTGGTGATCGACCCGGGCGCCAGAAGAGATCTCTCCGCCCAGCACCACCGTGTTTTCTTTACACAGAACTTCACAAGCCACGCGCGAGTGCGGCTCCTGAGCCACGTAAGCATCCAAGATGGAATCTGCGATGTAGTCGCACACCTTGTCCGGATGACCTTCCGAGACGGACTCGGAGGTCAGTGTGAAGATGGTTGATTTCGGCGAAAGCGAAGTGGAGGTTGGTGTTGGTTCCAGTACTGTATTGGTCACGATGCATGCTCCTTAAAGTTGGCATGCATCAGGAGGTCAAAAATGAGAAACCGCCCGGCATCGAGCGGACATTCTTGGCGGAGATTCGCTTCGGAAAAATACGTTCCGCACATCGAGCGATATTCGCTCAGGCACCGTGGCGTCTCCGCAACCCGGTTGCCGGACCCGGCTCTCGCCGGGCCACTCCTGATGCTCACCTGAAGATTAGAGTCGATCATAGGGTGACGTCAATACCGCTTTGGTTCACTGCTTACGGGCCCGTCGGATAGCGGCAAACGCGGCATTGATTTCTGTTGTTTTCTTCGCCGCCAGATCCTTCAGTTCCTGGCCCAGATGAGCTACACGGTCTGGGTGGTACTCCATTACGAGTTGCTTGTATTTTTTGGTGATGACTTCATCGGAATCCATTTCGCTGACCCCCAGCATCACAAAGGGATCCCCGGAAAAACCACGGCCCATAGAAGCTTTCGTGCGCCTCGGCTTAAATGCATTCTCGACGATGCCCGCCAGTCGATGAGGCTGACTGCGGCCATCCACGACCTCCAAGTCAATCACGGTTAACACGCGCCCGCGCTCCAGGAGAACAAGTGTCTTCTCGCTCAAAGCCGTGTGTGCAAAGTTGCCCAGGTGCTGAAGAAGCATCTCGGAGATCGGCCTTGCCGGATACACCCAGTGAACCTGAGAGCTGCTCGAAGAAGCCAGTCGCGCCCACGGTCGATACAGCGCGTCGTGATCAAGAACCAGCGCAGTCTGTTCGATCGAAGACTCGACAAATGTGTAGAGCTCCTCAATAGTTCCCAGTTCGATGGATTCCAACTCCATAGCCGGAACCTACCACAATTCCTCAAAAACTAACTCCTCGTTAGCTATACCAATCTTCCCGAGTCAAGGGCAGGTGAGTTTCACCGTGGTCCGGCTTACTCAGAAGTACTTGATACAGATTCAGTCGGCCGGTCTTGAATGCATGCGCGGAGCCTGACATATATAAACGCCACACGCGGTACGTGCTGTCTCCGACAATGCTTCTCGCCGTCTCTGTCTCACTTTCAAGTCGACGCACCCAATGTCGCAAAGTGAGTGCATAGTGCTCACGCAGGCTCTCCACGTGCCGCACTTCGAATCCGGCGGAAGCTGCTGCGCGCAGGGTCACGTCAATAGGAACAAGCTCGCCATCCGGGAACACATACTTGTCGATAAACGACGGCCTCTTTCTCTTGAAAGCCGCGGAAGAAGCGATCCCATGATTTAGAAACACTCCACCCGCACGAAGACGACGCCATGCCTGACGGAAGTACTCCGGCAACAGAGCTTCGCCGACATGCTCGAACATGCCGACACTCACTATTTTGTCGAACTCTGAACCAGAGTCGAGATCGCGATAGTCGCAGACATCGACCCTGCATTGCTCGGTCAACCCCTCTTCTCGAATTCGTCCGCGCGCCATCTCGGCTTGGGGGATACTTAGAGTGATACCGAACCCTTTCACTCCATAGTTTCTCGCTGCGTGCATCAGCAGTCCACCCCACCCGCACCCCAGATCGAGGAGACGCTCTCCTGGACGCAACCGAAGTTTCCGGCAGATGTAATCAAGCTTTTGCGTCTGAGCAGCGTCGATGTCGTCCTCGCTCGATTTGAAATATGCGCAGGAATAAACCATCTGGCGATCTAACCAGAGCGAATAGAACTCGTTGGACACGTCGTAGTGATAAGCCACCGCCTTGCGATCGCGCTCCTTCGAGTGAACCGCACCGGTCAGGTCAGCTCCCAAGCCACCGTCAAGATGCCCGCTCTGCGCGGGTAATCGAGTGAGCATCCCTCCGAACTTCAATTTGTCCAGCAAGGAATAGCCGCGACTCAGCAAGGAGTCGGCGAGTTCAAAAGCGGCTTCCAGATCCCCCTCGACATCAAAATCGTCGTAGATGAACGCTTCGCCCAACGTGAGTTCGCTGGGAGAAAGAAACATACTTCTTAGCGATCCCGGATGCTTGAGGAGAAACCTGAATTGCGGCTTATCGAGATAACTCCACTCCGACCCGTCCCAGAAGCGCACCGCAAAACTGCGACCCCGATAGTCCGCGGTAAGCTCTTCAAGCAACCGGATGCTGGTTCTTACATCAGAGTCTCTTGATGTTTGGATCTGAGTGGGCATTCTTGTCTCCGTCATCCCATGATCAAACTGCAGAATTGTTCCAATGCTGTGCTTGTCTCGCCTCCGACAGGCAATCGTCGACTTTGACCTTCGGCCCGCAAAGCGAGCGTGACCACGACGCCGATGATGATGGCAATCCATAGCAGGAGGATGATGACAACTCCACGATCTATCCCCGATTGACTCCCTGCTCTATGAGCCGAACTCATCTGCGTATCCTCGCGACCTCCTTCGTCAGGAAAAGTGCGGTTTTCGTTCTGCGGCTTTTTGGCCAAACCTATCGAACTCGGTCCTCCGCTGCAGTCAGTATTTTCAGAACATTTCTCGCGACTGTCTGGACAATGACGTTCTCGCTTTTTGTTAATTCCCTCACGGCATCGATTGCAGAGCGATCGCCAATCTCACCCAGCCCTCGTAGTGCCGCAATCCGTACCATGACCTCGGGGTCGCGAAGCAATTCGAGCAGCGGTGACAGTCCACTCGTTTTGCGGCGTGAACCTAACATCCAGCAGATCTGCGCTCGGGTCTCGGGATCGGCACTGGGAAGGATCGAGAGAAGCCTGCGTTCGTAATCGGGAGAATACAAATCGATGCGTGCGCCACATTTCTTGCACACCGCCGGATTCTCCGTCAGGCCTCCCCAGCACTCAGGGCAGATGACGAACATAGAGGACCTATCTCGTCGATGTCCGGCGCCGTGAGTCTCTCAACGAATGCGCCAAAACCACCGACGGGACAGACCTCCCCGACAGTAGAAAAATTGCCGACAGCGCAAGACCGCACAGAACGGAAAAGGCACACGGATGTGGCATGGCAAACCTCCAGTCTGCGATCGTGGGTTACTCGTCGGACAAACCGGCGGATCGATTGCCTGTGGCAACGACTCCCGAGACAAGAACCCTTGTCAGGAGTCATTAGCCATCCGCGTTCTACGAAGGAAGGATGGCGGTTAGCGGTGGTACTCCTTCACCGGTAACAACGACATTCAGTTTATTTAGATGTCGGCGAATGTCAAGAGATTCCGAAAGGCCTTCTCAAACCACGATCAGGAAGGCTTCGCGCAGTGGGCATCCACAGCGGACTTTTGTCCGTGCTTTCCTTTCACACTGGCAACGAGCCCACGGTTTGAGTTATGATTTGCGTGGTTTTACATTGCCGCACGGTGATGAGGTCCACCGTTTAACCGCCTGCCATGGCTGATGACCACTACCCCGAGGGGGTGGTGTGATGACAGCCGGACCCGTATTCTCACAGCGTACTCAACGGCTTCCTCCCATAGAAACCGTCGTTCCCGGTAATCCTCGTCCTCTCCTGACGTGGAGACTGTCTTCATGTTGAACGACATCGTGCTACAGGTATTCCAGGTGCTGGCCGTTCTGCTCCTGGCCCCATTGCTTCAAGGTTTCATCCTGAAAGCAGAGGAACGCGTGCAACGCAGCCGGGGGCCGAGCCTGTTCCAGCCCTACCGGGACCTCTGGAAACTCTTCCATAAGCAAGCTGTTGTTCCCGAGTCTGCCTCATGGATTTATTTCGCCGCCCCCATCGTGGCCTTCACAGCCATGCTGATCGTTCCGATTCTGATTCCAGTGCTTACCGATCGCCCCTTGCCCCAATCCGACATGGCCGACATGCTGGGCGGCGGCATGGTACTCACCTTGGGGTCCTTCGCGATCCTGCTCGCAGGACTGGATAGCGGCAATGTCTACGGTGGGATCGGATCGAGCCGAGCGGTTATGTTGGGGATTCTCGCCGAACCCATCCTCATACTTGTGCTGGTGGGCATCAGTCTTCTGGCCAAGGCGATGTTGCCTTTTGTGGTGAACCACACCCTGCTCGACAAACCATCCGTCTATTGGAGCCCCACACATGTCTTTTTGGTGCTCGCATTCTTCTCTTTGTTACTTGTCGAAACCGACAGGCTGCCCATTCACTCGAGCACGCATATTGAGATCTACATGATCGACGAGGCGCGAATTCTGGAGTATTCGGGCCCGCTCCTTGCGCTTCTGAAATGGGCGTCCATGATGAAGCAATTCATTCTCTACACGATTTTCTGCAATGTCTTCCTGCTGCCCTGGGCAATGGCGCAGAAAGGCACTGCCTTGGGTGAACTTGGGTCGGTATCTGCGTTGCTTGTGAAGTTCTTGATTGTCGCCATTTCGATTGTCGTGGTCGAGACCATTCAGTCGCGCCTTCGTTTTTACCGTTACCAGGAGCCGCTGGCCGCGGGGTTTCTATTTGCCGTGCTTGCAATCGTGTCGAGTCAATTGATTTGAGGAAGATATGTTCCTAGCCCATGTAAGTTCGCTACAGGCTTCGATTTTCAGTCTGCTGGCCATCTTTAGCCTGCTGCTCGCCTTCGTCATGTTGGGATCCCATTGGCTGCGAAATTATGTGTATGCCTTTGCGGCCGAGTCTTGGCTGATTGCGGCCCTGTCGGCAGCGGTGGCGTATTTCGGTGGTTATACCGAGCTCTACATAATTGCGATTCTCACGGCCGTGTTCCGTGGTCTCGTACTTCCTTATCTCTTGATGCGTATCGTGCAGAGACTCAATGTGCAGCGCGAGATCCACGCTGTGCTGCAGCCAAGCTCCAGTCTTGTCGTGGGAGCGCTGCTGGTAATGTTCGCCTTCGTGATCGCTAATCACATGAATTTTCAGACTTCCACGGCAGGCGAAGTCGTTGTCCTGGCCCTGACCATCATGCTCTCGATGAAATTGCTGGGCTTTTTAATGCTCGCAGTACGCGATCAAGCGGTCAGCCAGATCCTGGGCCTGCTGGTGCTCGAAAACGGAATATTCCTTGGGTCCCAGATTCTGGTTCCAGGTATGCCGATGCTTATCGAGATTGTTATTTTGTTTGACCTTCTCATCATTGTCGCTTGTTTTGGGATGTTGATTCGTTACCTCGTGGTACACGCCGGAACGACGAGCAGTCGTCAATTGAATCGGTTGGTGGGCTGATATGACCGAGAGCCTGATGCTGATTCTATTCCTGGCTCCGCTAGCAGCAGGAGCATTGTCTCTGATCGTAAGTCGGTCGCGCGTTGCCGAGTACGTGACGGTTCTTGCCGCGATCACTGATCTAGTCGTCAGCTTTTTGCTTCTGCACGAGGCTCTCGATCAACGCCACACCTTTTTGCACAATTACATCCTGCTCGACAACCTCGGTGCCTGGGTGATCCTTTGCGTTTCGATCGTGTACACGCTTGCATCCATTTATGCGGTGGGCTACATGCGCCTGTTGGATGAAGACGAGCGCCTGCCGTTGTTCTATGCACTTTTCTCGGGCTTTGCTTTCACCATGCTTGGCGCCTGCGTCATGAACAATGTAGGCGTGTTCTGGATCGCGATTGAATTAACGACTCTCATCAGCACGTTTCTTGTTGGATTCGAACAAGAAGCCGAGAGTACGGAAGCAGCGTGGAAGTACATTGTCGTGGTCTCCGCCGGGATCAGTCTCGCCCTCCTTGGTACGGTCCTGTTTTATTGGGGAGGCTCTTACGTCCTTGGCCCAAGCTATGCCATGACTTGGGCGGCTCTTCATGGATCTGCCGCACAAGTCTATCCGCCGCTCTTGACCGTCTCATTCCTGCTGGTGCTTGTGGGATATGGCACCAAAGCCGGACTTGCACCGATGCATACCTGGCTTCCCGATGCACACAGCGAATCCCCGGCACCGGTGTCCGCGATGCTATCAGGGGCATTGCTTAATGCTTCCATGCTGGGCATCGCGCGCTTCCTCAGCGTCGTGGATGGCACGTCGGTTAGTACGTTCGCTCACTCCGCAGTCGTCGGATTTGGAATCTTCTCATTCGTATTGGCCACACTTTTTATCGTCCGGCAAACAGGAATCAAACGGCTGATGGCCTATTCCAGCGTCGAGCACATTGGTGTGCAGGCATTGGGCCTAGGTTTTGGCGGGGCGTTGGGCATTGCCGGTGCCCTCTATCACATGTTGAATCACTCGCTGAATAAGTCACTCATGTTTTTTGGCGCCGGCAATGCAATGCGGGCTTACCAGACGAAAGAGATACCGATGATCAGGCATGTGTTGAAGGTATCGCCCGTCACGGGAACGCTCTGGCTACTGGGTGCAGTAGGCATTGCCGGCGCTCCCCCATTCGCGCTGTTCCTGAGTGAGTTCACAATTCTGAGGGCAGGAATTGCGGGCCGATACCGCTGGGCGGCGATCGTTTTCGTCATTTTCCTGATCGTTGTTTTTATCAGTTTTCTCTCGCATTTCCGCGACATGTATTTTGGCACCGGGCCCGAGCCAGAAGTTCGCAGCATGCCCGGAGTTCTGTGGCGTGCTATTCCCATGTGGCTTGCCTTCCTTCCCTTGCTGGTACTGGGACTGTGGTGGCCGCGGGGATTGTGGAATGCATTCATGCAGATCTACGCAGGACTAGCGGGAGGCACTCCGTGAACGGAGCTCTTGAACAACGATTATCTCCGGACGAATTGGTCGGGGTCTGTCGCGCTCTTATGACCGAAGGATCTCGACTCCAGATGGCCTATGCGTGGTTTCCTGAACCTGATATTCCCGAGGTGATTTATCTGGCAGACCGGAAGCGGCTGGAGCCATTTCCGCTGCTGCGTTGCCGATTGCTCGACGGCCGCCGCGAACTACCGTCGCTTGCTGCCGTTACACCCCTGCTCGGCTGGTATGAACGAGAGATCCAGGACCTGTGCGGCATCCGATTCGTTGGACACCCCGAGCCATCCCCGTTAGTTCTGCACGAGGGGGCACGGCCGGCGATGCCGCCACTTGATCCCCGGTATCAGCCAGAAGAGATGATGCCTTATTCGCCTCAGCCCTGGCACTTACCGGAAGTCGAAGGCGATGACGTTCAGCAACTGCCCTTCGGTCCCGTGCGAGCGGATGTGCTCGAGTCGGCACAGATCCTTTTCTACTACGTAGGCGAGGGTATTCTTCATTGTCATCCTCGGCTGTTCTTTAAGCATCGCGGCTTGGAAAAGCAGTTTGAAGGATTGTCGCCGCTGCTGGGAGTGGTGTTGGCCGAGCGCATCTCGGGGGTAGACAGCTTTGCCCATGCCCTTGCCTTCTGCCAGGCGGTTGAGGCCGCGGGTTCGACCAAGATCCCCGAGCGAGCTTCCTACCTGCGAGTAATTCTTGCCGAAATGGAGCGTCTCTACAATCATCTTCACTACTTGGGCCACCTCTGTCATACCACGACGCTCAAAGTCGGCGAAGCTCAAGGCAAGCTCCTCGAAGAACAATGCAAGCAGATCAATGGGGAATTCACAGGCTCCCGGTTTCTGCGGGGACTGCTTGTGCCCGGTGGGATGAGGCGAGATCTGAGTCTCAATGGTCTGGAAGAACGCCTGCGCCGACTCGAGCCCCAAATCATCAACTACATGTTCGGACTCGAGACGACAAACAGCCATCTTGACCGCCTATTGACCACCGGTCCGTTGCCGCGCCAAGTTGCATTCGATCAAGGCGCCAGCGGGCCGATTAAGCGAGCTTCCGGAATCCAGCGCGACCTTCGCTGGAGTCATCCTTATGCGGCCTACGGCGCCTTCGACGTGGACGTGCCCGTTCGCCACGAGGGAGATGCACATGCCCGGTCGCAGATCCGTATGGAGGAGATTCGCGCCAGTATCAAGCTCATTTATTCCGCGTTGGAGAAATTGCCGCCAGGGCCCGTATCGACGGAAGTCCAAGCTCTACCTGGCAGCGAGGCCTTAGGGTGGTGTGAGTCGACTCGCGGATCGATTTATCACTGTGTCCACTTTGACGAGGTTGGGCACTTGGCACGCGTGAAGGTGAAGTCACCATCGTTTTCCAATTGGCGCGTATTTCCCTTCACGGTGCATGACAGCAACATGATGGACTACGCCATCAACGAAGCCAGCTTTGGGCTTACGATGGCGGGGTGCGACCGCTAGGCGGGGAGAAGAACGTATGCCGGTGTGGACCCTGTATGGACTCAAACGCGGAGTGGCGACCAACCCGTGGCCCGAGGGTCGCGAAGTTACACAGCGCGGCGTGCAGGGCATGCCACGTTTTCACCCCGAGCGTTGTAAGGAAGGATGTCGCATTTGCGCCGATGTGTGTTTGCCCAGTGCGATTCGGATCCTTGAAAACGCAGGAGGTGAGCGCCTTACGCTCGATTATGGCAAATGTGTCGCCTGCCAGATGTGTACTGAGTTTTGTCCTGACGAGGCCATGGAGAAGTCGGGGGATTGGGCTTTTGCCGTCAGCAAGCGCGCGGACCTCCTCTGGGATGAAGCTCTAACGTCACTCCCAGCACAGGCACTAACGCAGAAGATCCACGCTGCTTTCGGAAGAAGTCTGCACGTTCGACATGTAGATGCAGGTTCGTGCAACGGGTGTGAATCCGAGTTGCAGGCTTTGAATAATCCTTACTATAACCTGCACCGGCTCGGCATCTTCTTCACCCCGTCTCCCCGGTTTGCTGATCTGCTGTTGGTGACAGGCACGGTCACATACGCGATGAAGGAAGCCCTGCTTGAGACCTATAACGCCATGCCGGAACCGCGGTGGGTTATGGCGATGGGAACTTGCGCAGTTTCGGGAGGTGCGGTGGGTGGCGGCTATGCCTGCGGGCGAGGGGTCGAAGAGTTTCTTCCGGTCGACATTTATGTACCGGGATGTCCACCCAATCCTGCGGCGATGATTCAGGCTTTACTGTTGTTGCTGAATCGGACACGGCAACGCGTTCAAGGAGGGCACTTTGCAGACTGACCTATTAGTGGCAGTGGTGCTGCTCTGGGCCATTTCTTTTGTACTCGCGCTGGTTCTTCGCACCGACTGGGTGGCTCGGGTTGGGATTGCTGGAGGATGCATTCTGGGGCTGGCGTATGCGGTTATGGGATGGGTTAAAACTCCTGCGACCTTGTCGCTGCACATTTCGCTAGCGAATACGCCCGTAGAATTTCAACTCGACAATGCGGCCCTCTGGCTTTTCTTCTTCGGTCTCTTGCCGGCACTGCTTGCCTCTGCCCTGGGCAGTGCTGCCCCCGCCTCGGATGCGAAGAGATATTGGTTGGCAGGTCTAGCGGCTACGCTTCTCGGTGCGCTGGGTGTATTCGGCATGCAGGACACAATGTCCTTCTTGATCGCATGGGAAGTTATGAGTCTCGGGGGAGCCGCCATGCTTCTCGGCGAGCGCATTTCGGCCGATCGTGACGGGCCTACCTTATTCATGGTGTCGTTGCTCGAAGTAGGGTCCGTGGGGGTATTGCTCGCGCTTCTATTGTTGGGTAATCACGCGTCGTCTCAGTCCTTCGCGAATTTTCTGAACGCGTATGGAATGTCTACCGCAGGAACTCTCTTCATTGGCCTGCTTTTTCTTTTCGGTTTCGGCGCCAAGTTGGGCATGCTCCCATTTTACGAATGGTTCCCCTCGGCCTATGGCTCCGGAAGTGGAGCAACCGGAGTCATCTTCTCTGGCATTGTTCTGAATGCCGCCTTCTACGCGTTGGGACGGGCCACTTTGCAGTGGCTTCCGCGTACGGGAACCTGGGCGATCGGCACGGCCAGCATTATGGTTATTGCGGGAGTTCTTAGCGCGATCCTTGCAATTTTCTACGCGTTTCAGGAAGAAGACTGGCGCCGCTTGTTGAGCTTCTCGTCGGCAGAGAATGCCACGGTAGCGATCGCGGCGCTCGGTGTGTCGAGCTTGTTCGCCTCCAGTTCCTTGCCAGCCTTCGCATCCCTTGCCTGGACGGTCGCACTTCTGCACTTGGCCGCGCACAGTTTCGCCAAAGGCACATTGTTCCTCACTGCGGACGGGATTCATGAGGTCAGCGGAGATTACGTGATCCGGCAAACCGGGTTCTTGCGGCGCAGTCCGATCCTATATGGAATCGGCGCCATTTTCGCCGCCATGAGCCTTGCGGCGTTGCCTCCGCAGGCAGGCTTTGCAACCGAATGGTACATTTTCCAAACGCTGTTTCAAGGAACACAAGTCAACAACCTGGTGGCCCGGCTAACGATCGCACTGGCAGCGGCCGGATTGGCCCTCGTGGCGGCAGTTGCTCTGGCCACGTTCGTCAAATTGTTCGGGGTGGGATTGCTCGGCGACGGTCACAGTGGACCAACTCATCTTTCCCATTTCCGCAGCGCCTGTGTCTTTGTTCTCGGATTAAGCGTTCTGGCCTTGGCGGTGGGTATGCCCTGGTGGATGCAATTCCTAGGGCAGACCAGTCAATCGATGTTCGGGGTCAATGCCAGCGCATCGATGCGCGACGGTTGGCTTCTTGTGCCCCTGAGCGGCAAGTTCGCGTTCATCTCACCGACAAAACTGGTAATTGCCGGACCGTTGCTGGCCTTAGTACCGTTGGCGCTATTCTGGGGCAGTCGGCCCCAGTTCAAACTGCGCCGAGTCCCGGTGTGGTCCGGAGGTCGTCGCGAAGACTCCCGCCAGATTGCAACGACCTCCCTGGCATTCTCGAACGCCTTGCGCACCTTCTACAGCTTTATTTATGGCCCCACGCACAACGTCGAGCGGGAATATCAGGACAGCCCTTACTTCCTGAAGAGACTTATCTTTAACCAGGAAGTTGCTCCAGTGTTTGGACCTTATCTATTCGCACCTTTCACACACATGGTGCGCAGGCTTTCGAATGCGGTCAGCGTGTTGCAGTCCGGTTATCTGAATTCCTACAACGCCCTGATTGGGATTCTGCTGGTCCTCATTCTGGCTCTGTCCCTCTTCTACAAGTGAAGGGCAATGTTCGACAGGATCCTAGTCGCGTATCACGGGACGGATCGAGGCCTGAAAGCGTTCGACGCCGCCGTACAGATGGCACATCGATTGGACATGCCGCTTCACATGGTCAGCGTGGAAGAGAACATTCCGCGCTCAGCGGAACTGATCGCGGAGGTAGAAGATGCAAAACAAGGAGAGGATGCTCGCTACCGCGAGGTTGCCGAACAGGCCAAGCATCGTGCGGCCCTGCATGGGGTCGTTCTGGAGTGCGCCGTTGTGATCGGAAAGCGGGAACGAGCCATCATCGGCTTTCTGAACAAAGGCCGTTTCGACTTGCTGGTTATCGGTGAGAGCCGCCCGTCTTTATCAGGATTGCTTTTCGGCAGTCCATCAAACCGGCTGATGAATTTGGCGCCCTGCAGCGTTCTGGTCGTGAAATAGGACGAAACGTCCTCCCTTTCACTAAGGTTGCACTCAACGGCGATCAGCAGCAGCTGGGAGGACCGAGGAATATGAACTGTTGTGGCATGGACATAGGCAAAGAACAACAAAATGGGCCCCCAAGTTTTCGTGATCCGGTGTGTGGGATGTCGGTCGATCCTGTGACGGCCGCAGGCACAGCGGTTCGTAAGGGACAGATCTTCTATTTCTGCAGCAACATCTGCGAGCAGAGATTCCGCAGCGATCCTGAGCAATATTTGGGTGGTGTACCGGCCGTCAACTTGCCGCCTCCAGTTGCGAGACGGGAAAGCGGAACGGAGCCGACCTATGTCTGCCCGATGGATCCCGAAGTCATCGAAAAAGCTCCTGGAGCATGCCCGAAGTGTGGCATGGCGCTAGAACTGCGCTTTCCCGGAAACGCAAGTGGAATCGACGATGAATATAGGGAGATGACGCGCCGCTTGCTCGGCAGCCTTATCTTCACCGTCCCTCTTCTCGTGATCGCCATGGGACATATGGTCGGGTCCCTGGAGCATTTTTTTCCACCTTGGTCGACGACGTGGGGAGAAGTGTTGCTGGCCACGCCAGTGGTCGTTTGGGGCGGTTGGCCATTCTGGAAACGCGCATGGGCATCGTTTCAGAATCGCAACGCCAACATGTTTATCCTGATCGCCCTGGGTGTGGGAGTCTCTTACCTCTACAGCCTTGTGATCGTAGTCTTGCCTAGTCTCATCGCGGATACACACAACTCGAGCCGCCCGAGGGATGTCTACCTCGAGCCAGCAGCGTTTATCACTGTGCTGGTGTTATTGGGACAGGTGATGGAACTGCGCGCGCGAAGGCGCACCGGCAGCGCTATTCGCGGTCTCATGGACCTTTCTCCGAAGATGGCGCGCATGGTACGGCAAGATGGCAGCGAAATCGACGTACCACTTGAGCAGGTGCGAACCGGCGATGTCCTGCGGATACGTCCCGGCGACAGAGTCCCTGCCGATGGTGTTGTCTTGGACGGTCAGAGTTCGGTGGACGAATCCATGATTACCGGTGAATCTCTACCGGTGATGAAGATTCCTGGCAGTCACCTCGTCGGAGCCACGATCAACGCAACCGGGGCATTGATGATGCGCGCGGAACGGGTTGGGTCCGAGACTCTGCTCGCCCAGATCGTGAGGCGTGTGGGGGAGGCCCAACGCAGCCACGCTCCTATCCAACGAGTCGCTGACACGGTTGCGGCGTGGTTTGTGCCGCTGGTCGTAGTGGTCGCCGTGATCACGGCCATAGCATGGGGCGTCCTCGGTCCCTCGCCAAGATACGTCTATGCACTGGTCAACGCCGTTGCGGTACTGATCATCGCTTGTCCATGTGCGCTGGGCTTGGCAACGCCGATGGCGATCATGGTTGGAGCCGGCCGTGGGGCACTCGCCGGCGTTCTCATCAAAAGTGCCGAGATGCTCGAGGTTCTGGAGAAAGTCGACGTACTGGTGATCGATAAAACCGGCACGCTCACGCAAGGCAGACCCGAACTGGTTTCCATTGTGCCATGCATGGACGATGTAATTCTGGGGGGAATTGCCAACCCGAAACACAGCGACAAGAAACCGCCAGCCGCCATTGTTCAGCTCGAACTGCTGCGGCTGGCTGCGAGCCTGGAGCGAAACAGCGAACATCCGCTGGCCGCGGCGATTACCGCGGCGGCAAAAGCCAAACAATTGGCGCTTCGATTCTCGTCCGGCTTCCGGTCGATTCCCGGCAAAGGGATTGTCGGCGAGGTGAACGATCTGGCTGTGGCCATCGGCAATGAACGACTGCTCCAAGAACTCGGGGTTACCCTGCCCGACGATCTCGTCCGCCGCGCCCATAGTCTCCGTCAGGATGGACAAACCGTCGTCTATGCTGCGGTGGGCGGCAGGCCTGCGGGATTGCTTGGAATCGCGGATCCGATCAAGCCTTCGGCCCCCCAGGCGATTCAGATGTTGCACGAAGAGGGCGTGCGAATTTTGATGCTGAGCGGGGATAACAGCAGTACTGCCGAGACGGTCGCGCGAAAGCTGGGCCTGGACGAATTCGTCGCCGAAGTTTTGCCTGAGAAGAAAGCCGACATAGTAAAGCGCCTCCAGGCCGAAGGGCATGTTGTTGCCATGGCGGGAGACGGCGTCAATGACGCTCCGGCGCTCGCAGAAGCTCACGTAGGAATCGCGATGGGGACTGGGGCGGACATCACGATTGAGAGCGCAGGCGTGACCTTGGTGAAGGGTGACCTGCGGGGCATCGTTCGCGCCCGGCGTTTGAGTCGTGCCACGATGCGAACGATCCGGCAAAACCTGTTTTGGGCCTTCGCTTACAACGCGGCCGGCATACCCATCGCTGCCGGTGCTCTATATCCATTCTTCGGAGTGGTTTTCAGTCCGGTCATTGCCGCCGCAGCCATGAGCTTCAGTTCGTTGTCGGTGATTGCAAATTCGTTACGGTTGCGTGCAGTGCGTCTCTGAGGGCGGAAACAACGGCAGACAAATCCGCCAGTCAGCGACTGTCGCTTCCTCGAACGGGCACTTTGCCATGCTGCATCCGGTTGGCCAACTCACGGCGGATATGCGGGACCAGGCGGGATGGAACGGAGTTCGACTGGCTCAGAATCTTCAGGTCGGTGGTGGATATGTTCGGCAGGAAGCTAAGTGCCCGGGCCATCGGTGTCTGCGCGTTACGCAGCAGAGCGAGTCGAACGCTGTAGATACGAGACCATTTGGCATGCTCCGCGATGGCTGCGACGATACGCACGGACAAAGCCACTCGCGCCAGGGCTTTCAAAACATGTCCTTCATTCAACAGAGGACTGTCGAGCACGGTCTTCAAAACCTCTGGGCCGCCATCGGTGAGCAAGGCTCCCATGATGCGTGGCGGACCGCGGCGCGCCAGCGTCATTTTCTGTGCTGGAGGCAACTGGGGGAGCCTCATCAGCACGAGTTCCTCGCCTAAGTGCCGCAAGGCGGGATTGGCCGAGGGAGAAAAACTGAGCGCCACCAAGTCGTTGGCGTAGAGCTCACGGACCAGGGCCAACCCGACGGTTTGAGGCACGTTGTGATGAAAGGCGAGTGCGCGCCTTACCCGGTAGCTCGACATCCATTCTTTGTGGCTCGCGATGTGATCCAATAGCTCCGAACTCAGCTCCGCGCGGCCGAGCAGTAAACATAGATGGAGTTCTTCAAACAGAGGGTTCTCGAGAAGGCCGCGGATCACATCCTCGCGATGCTCGTGGACCAAAGTTGGAATCTGTTCGAGAGGCGCCTTGCGGGCTGCATCCGGATCGAGTTCAGGCTTGCCATCCAAGTCGACACACTCCCGACTGCTTAAGTTTTTTCGCGCAATATCAGCACACACCGCCTTTGGTTATCCCACGCAGTCAAGGCGCGGGTGACCGCAGACCGTACCGCATCTTCCGCCCGGCGAAGATCTGGTTCCGCAGGTTTGCTGTAAGTTAGCAAGTATTCCAGCAGCACTTCCCTAGCCCCCAGCTCGGCGAGTACCCACACGACTTGCGGACGTGGGATTCGAAGACGATTCACTCCTTCCTCCAGCAAGATGTCGCGCAGAGGTCGAATGGCTCTTTCCCCGGCGATGAACAAGAGGGGAATCGCCATCTTTCCTTCATGCAAGGCGCTTAGGCTTGCGGCGAGCTTCTGCAATTGTTTGTCCGAGAGGTTTTGTATTCTCCGATGGCCGATCATTTCGTGCACCACATAATTCGATATGCATTGGTTTGGATTGTCATAGGTCCGCCCTGCTGCCCAGCAGGCTCCGTAACACATAGCGCGCCGATCCTCGGATGCTGCCATTGTCATGAGCGGTCATCTTCTTGACCGCTTCCGCTGACGAAGAATCTCCGATCTCCCCGAGGCTGCGGATGGCCGCTTCCACCACCGAGACTTCCGGATCTTGAAGCAATTCAATCAGTGCAAGGACTGCGCTTTTCTTCCCACGGCAACCCAAAGTGCCACAGATCTGGATGCGCCGCTCGGGACTACAACGCTCGAGTTCGGCCACAAGCCGGCGCTCATATTCGGCCGAGTAGAAATCGATGGTCGTCCCACAGCTTCCACACACGATGTGAGTCGCGTCCGTCTCGCTCCAACATGCCGGGCAGAGAATTTCCATACAAACCTTCTCAATGGCTCGCAACAAGGCCCCAACCAACAGGCGAGACCTGAGTTCTGCGCGGTTGCGTGCAGGAACTCTATGCGAGCTGGCCAAAACGAATATTGCGACGCTTGTTAAGGGGACAGATTGAACTCAGACGACAACTCCCGATGCAAGCATCCAGGAGTCATTAGCCGTCCGATCTTAAAAGGAAGGAACAGCGGTTAGCGGTGGTACTCCTTCACCGGTAACAACCCTTTCAGTTTATCCGGATGATAATCGCTGTCAAGAGCACCGACAGGATTCGCTCGATCACCGTCGATCATTGCATAGACGGTCTCGGAAGCTTGGTCCAAGGCCATCTCACTCGGCAGATGCCGGCGCAGAAGCTCCTCTCGAGAAATCCACAACTGAAGCCGGAGCGGCGTAAGGCGACGGCACCTCAGACCCTTGGGATTAAACGACCAGACAAGACTATAGATCAGAAGGTTTTCGAAGGCGTCGTGAACCCGTCCGATCCACACGGGATCAGGAGAAACGATCGTGAATCCGCACTGCCGAATGATCGCCTCCAGATTGCCCTTACGGCTTCGCCACAACCAGCACACCTGCGCCCGAAAAGCCTTCATGTCCATCATCTGCTGGTCCGTGGCGGCGTGCAGTGCGAGGTCCTGCAAGGATTCTAGAAAGGCCGTGCGGAACCGAGCACCAACTCCCAGCCCCACCGCGGTGCCCAGCGTCCGCTCTATATTCTCATTCCACAGATGCAGGTCAGCAATCCGGTCCCCGGCATAGATCTCTGTACCATCTGCAAGCAGAACGTGTTTTGTCGAAGAGCGCTCCGACATTCTGAAGATACACGTGGGCCTTCCACAGAATTCTCGAATGGCCATCGCCTTACGAAGACCTCGATCCACACCCCGCACGCAGAGGTGCAATCCCCAAGTGCAGATGAAACAGAGGATGGACGGACCTTGGCGGAGCCCGCCTTCCGCCCGTTCTTGCGGGCCGAGCGGTTTGCTCCCAGGTGTAACCTCCGGTCGATTGTTCCACGAGCCCGCCAGAAGGGCAGCCCACGTCTTGAGCTCTTCCTTGAATCGTCCCACGAGCATTTCCTTTGACAACCGAGTTGTCGAAAGGAGTCATTAACCCGAGGGGTGACTTCGGCGGACTCCATCACCTTGCTTTTCCCGATTCTGTGCTTTGACCACGACTGCTCTGTGACTTGTTAGCCCGAAACCAAGTGAACTTTTAGCATGTTGGTGGCGCCTGACCTTCCCAGTTGATCTCCTGCCACGAACAATATGTGGCTTCCCGCCTGAACCCGGGCCCGAGCCGTTATTTCCCGGTCCATAAATTCGGTCATCTTTTCGAGTGATTCGAAAGTCGGAGCGACCAGCGGCGTAACTCCAAACCAAGCGGACAGCTGACGCGCCACTGAATCCGCTGGAGCAAAAGCAAGGATGGGAACGATGGGGCGACGAGCGGCAATCAAGTGGGCAGTCCGCCCACTCTGTGTGAAGACCACGATCGCCTCAATCCCGCCGGAACTCGCCATGCGACAAGCTGCATCCGCGATAACTTCGGTGTGGCCAATCAGGTTCCTGTTGGTCAATTGCGACTCGTAGATTGGGGAGTGCAATTCCGCCACACGTGCGATCTCCGACATAGTCCGCACACTGTCGACAGGGTGCTTTCCCCTTGCCGTCTCTCCGGAGAGCATCACGGCGTCGGTGCCGTCGTAAACCGCATTGGTGATGTCGCTCACCTCGGCGCGAGTGGGTACGGGATTTTCCATCATCGATTCGAGCATCTGGGTTGCGGTGATGGCAAAGCGGTTGTGCTGCCGCGCTTTCTCGATCACGGTTTTCTGTATGTGTGGGACCTCTCCCATCGACATCTCCACACCTAGGTCGCCGCGCGCCACCATTACGCCATCGGAAGCCTGTATGATTTCGTCGATCCTCTGCCACGCCTCCGGGCGCTCTATCTTTGCGATGATCGGTATAGCAATCGACTCTTGGTTCAGAGTCTCCCGCAAACTCCAAATGTCGGCCGCGCGCCTTACGAACGACAACGCGATCATGTCGACGTGCTGACGAAGACCCTGTTCAAGATCGTTGCGGTCCTTTTCCGTCAGAGCGGGCGCGCTGAGATTCGTGCCGGGCAGATTGATCCCCTGATGGTCGCAAAGGACTCCACCGCGAATCACGCGGCAAACCGCCGAAACGCCGTCCGTGTCGAGCACTGTCAATTCCACTGCCCCGTCAGCCAGCAGGACTCGATCGCCGGCTCGAACGTCGTGCGCGAAGTTTTCGTACGTCGTAGAAGCTTGCGCAGTAGTGCCCATCACCTCCTGAGTTGTAATCCGGAATCGTTGTTCCTTGGTGATCGAGGCGGATCCTGATCGAAAGGTCCCCAACCTGATTTTGGGGCCCTGGAGATCGAGCAGAATACCAGTGTGGGTATCGCAGTCGCGCGAGCACTTGCGTATCAGCTGAACATACTGCGCTTGGGTGTCGGGATCTGCATGCGAAGCATTGATGCGAAAGATGTCCGCGCCCGCTCTCATCAACTCGGCGATCTGATCGTAAGAATCGCATGCCGGTCCAAGCGTGGCGATAATGCGAGTGCGTCGTTGCGGCATCGCGGGCTCCGGTGCGCGCACCAACCCTGGTTCCACCGTACTCACCGATTTGCCTCCTTCGTAAGCTGCATAGTCTTGCCTTTGAGTGCCACAGAGAAATACTTGGTCTCGCAAAAAAGGGGTGCCTCACTGACGTGCGCCGGATCATCTAGTGGCGCTTGGAGCCATGCGCCTGCAGCGAACCGAGCACCTGCTTCGCAATTGAACGCACCGGCGGACTATCAGTCGCCGCGATTCTGGTAATCGCCGGCACGACCGAGGTGTCTCCAATTTCGCTCAATGCGCGCAAGGCCGCGACGCGAACGAGCGGCTCGGGATCGGTAGCGAGCAGGACAAGAAGATGGGGAATCGCGCTTCGTTTCTCGCGTTCCCCGAGCGCGAGGCAGATCTGCGCGCGCTTGGCAGCATCACTCTTGTCGAGCAAAGCGATCAGTTGATGTTCGTATTCGTGGGAATAGACATCCACACCGGTGCCACATCTGCGGCAAATCGTCGGAGTGCCGGTTATCTCGCCCCAGCAGTTTGGACAGTATGCCAGCATGATTCCTCCAGTCGCCTACGGAAACACGTTCAGGTTGCGATGTGTCAGCTTCCGTAGCCTTGACGGTCTCGTTCGCCAGTGGATATGCCAGTCGAACCAGTCGGCACTCCGACCTCCCGGGACAAGAACTCGCCTTGCCAGGAGTCATCAGCCATCCGACCTAACGTGGAAGGAAAGCGGTTAGCGGTGGTACTCCTTCACCGATAACAACTATATTTATTATAGATGCTGATCGGATTCGGAAGATGGCAAATTCTTAGCTTGTCTATCGCGGGGCACTGAGCTAAACTTCGCTCGTGGGTGAGGGAGTTCGCCCTTAACCGCTGTCCTTCCGATTCGCCAGGGCAGCTGATGACTCCTGACAAGGACGCTTGTCTCGGGGGTCGTTGCCTGGCAGCCATTCCTCAAATCAAGCGACCTGGATTCGAGTTGATCTCGAGCGCAGGCCCATGAAAAAAACTGCCCAGTATGCCCACGCTTATCTCATCTATCGGCACGATCATCTACCGACTGATTTTCCGGTAGAAGCAGATTTCGCAGGACTCGTATGCGGACTGTTCTTGCCGCCCAAGCGGCAGGGGAGGTTTGCCGTTGCTTCTTGCCCCGCGAGGATTCTGCTTCTTTTTCCGCATATAGTGACAGTCGTTCCCCACCCGTCCTCGGGATCGCCGCGGCTCAACGTCCGCCTGAGTGACATTGCCGTGATCGAGCAGCGCCACCTGTTTCCGGACGCGAGTATCACAATCCGGGCCGCAGATGCGATACAACAGTGGCCGTATGACCTGCACGAGGAAGGATTGGTCGCGGAGTTCCTTTTCCAGCTGCGGCAACTCTTCCTAACCAATCAACCGAAAGAGCGACCAGTCGGCCGCGGTGTGTTTGGCGAACCGCTGGATCACAAGTTTGGTTGCGGCGAGTCGGACAACGTGGACCGCGGGGAGGCATTGAACGCCCGGTTCTTCAGCGCTCCATCTACCATGGTCAAGAAGAAATGGCTGTTCCGGACAAATGTATCGATTCCGGGGGAGTACCTCGCACTGACCTCGCGAAGGATTCTCTGGCTGTCTGATCAGATCGATGGAGTCTATCAGC
>DATJOA010000203.1:0-9562 GCA_035507635.1 Candidatus Acidiferrales bacterium | reverse complement strand
AACCAAACTAGAAGCGGAAGACGGCTCCCAACTGAATGCCGCGCGGGCCTCCGCCGCCGATGAATGGGTTGCCGATGCCCACGTCCCCGGTGGCAGCGATGACAGGAGTGGATTGTCCCGGTGCTCCCAGCGCACCGACTTCACGCCCATTCACATTCTGGAACCCGTGAATTGCCGGATCAGCAATGAAGGCCGGCAGGAACGGGTTGGCGAAGTTGGGATGGTTCAGGATGTTGAAGAAGTCCGCTCGAAGTTGCAAGGTGATGCCCTCGGTAAGCGCCGTTGTTTTATAGAGGGCGAAGTTCCACTCCTTGAACGAGGGTCCGTGCAATGAATCACGGCCTTCGTTTCCGAAATGGCGCGTTCCGGGGATGCAATCGGAGGATGCGCCAGTCGCCGCATTTGTCCCGATTGTGCAAGGAATTGCGAAGGCGCTGAGATCCACGAAATTATAGGGATCGTTAGTATGGTATGTGATGGGGCCAACGACGTCGGGACGATCGAATCCATTTCCGCTGCCGCTGTAGTCGCCCTCAAAATTGTAGTTGAACTGGAATGGCTGGCCATCCTGCAAAGTAGCGACGCTGTTGACACCCCAGCCGTTCTTCAGCCTCTGGAAGTTGCCGCCCATCCTCGGCAAGTCATACGAGAGATTCCACGTGAAGCGATGCGGAATATTGAAGTTCGACGGCCCGTACTCGAGATAGGGGCGCGTACTGTCGTTGGGCTGTGCCGCGTTCGGTTCGAAATCTTCGCCGTCGCTGGAGTTGTCCATCGAGCGAGACCAAACATAATTGGCGATAGAGCTGACGCCGTGCCAGCCGGTGAGACGCAAGCTCGCCTGGAGGGCATTGTAATTTGATTTACCGGTCGAGTTTTCCTGGAGGATATAAAACGCGTCGTACGGGTTGTTTTCGTAGTTACGCGTAACGCCGTAATCCGGAGTGATGGCTCCGGTTGTGGCGCAAGTCGCGATGCCGTTGGGGCAATCTGAAGCCGTAATCTGGGCCTGGCTGGGCTGGCTGAGATCGAAGAAGCGCCAGAGACGGTGTCCCTGAGAGCCCACATAAGAGATCTGCACAGCAGCGTGACTGTTGATTTGCTGCTGGATGTTCAGGTTGTAGTTCTCCATGTAGGGCATCTTGATGTTGCGATCGAAGCCAAACGCATCGCACTCGTAATTGCAGCCAGTTGCTGCGGCAAAGATCGGAGCACCCGGAGCGATGGCTCCGGTGACGCCGGTCGAAAGGATCGGGTTGGGGCCGATATTGTTGTAAGCCGGGCCCGGATCGAAGTAAGGCGAGTACGGCAGGTGTCCGAGCGCCATGTCTTGCGAGAACGCGTCATAGAACATACCCCACCCGGCGCGAACGACTGTTTTTCCTTTGCCATCGACATCCCAAGCGGCGCTGAGACGAGGGGCGAAATCCTTCTTGTCCGGGTTGTACAAGCTGCTTAGTCCGGGCTGCCCGACTTGGGTAAGCGTGAATGTATTGTTCACGGCATCGAGGCTGGTGATATTGCTGAGCTGGTTATTCTTTTCGCCTATCACGCCGAAATAGTCGTAGCGCAAACCGTAGTTCAGGGTGACGCGCGAGTTGAGGCGGAAGCTATCCTGAACGTAGAGTCCAAAGTTATTTTCGAAGGTGTGGCGCAGCGAGTTGCCATAGTACTGGAAACCGCCGTCAACCGTTCCGTCGAGGAAGTCCTGGACTGAAGAGCCGGTGGCAGTTCCGTCGAAGCTCAGCTTGCCGCGGAAATATTTGTCGAAGTATTGCTGGACAGAGGTGCGGTGGAAGTCGGCACCGAATTTCAGAGCGTGCTTACCCCTCTTCCAAGAGAAGTCATCGATGACCTGATTGTTGCTATCAAAACGATGCCGGGGAACACTGCTGGTGGCTCCAAGTTGGGCGACACCGCTGACCGCAATAATCGGCAAGCCTGAGTCGAAGGGAGCAGAACCGTTGCAAAGACTCGTACTCGTCGCCGCGCACAGGCCGATTGAACTCGGGTTAAAACTTTGATCCGCAGGGAAGAACCCTTCTGCGAACCTGTTCCATCCGTAACGTAACTCGTTCACCATGTTCGCGCCGATCGTATGGGTGTAAGAGAGAGAAACCAGCTGAACGCGCGTCGGAGTGTAGGTATTGAAACCGGGCAACTGACCGCCGGTAGCAGTCAAGGCGAGCGGAAACGACTGCACACTGTCGCCGAAGAAATAGCGGCCCGTGAGGATGTTGTTGGTGTTGAAGTTTTGATCGATCTTGGCAATGAAGCTGGTAAGGCGGTTGAAACTCGGGGAGATCACCGAGGCGAGTCCATTGGTTGAAATAGCGCCCGGATTTGGATTGCTGAGATTGGGCGCTGGCCAGGGATGACGGCCGAGTAAGCCTTGAATTACTGGGTTCGTGGAATCGTTGGGACTCAGAGATCCGTCCGCAGCTGTCCCGGTCGGGACTGCTGCAACCGTAACGACTCCGACGGGTTCCTGCTGTCCTTCGTAATCGACGTAGAAGAATGTCTTGTCTTTGACAATCGGGCCACCCAGCGAAGCGCCATACTGATTATTGTGGAAGGGTGCCTTGGGTTCACCGGCAACGTTGAAGTAGTTGCGGGCGTCGAGAGCGTCATTGCGGAAGTAGTCGGCTGCGCTGCCGTGGAGTTTGTTAGTGCCGCTCTTGGTCACGATGTTGACGACGGCGCCGGCGTTGCGACCGTATTCGGGCTGGAAGTTGGAGAGTACATTTACTTCGGCCACGGCATCGATGGGCAGAATGGTCGAAGGAGTGCCGAAGACGCCAGCCTGGTTGATAGCAGGATCGTTGCGGTATCCGTCGTTCATGTCGGTACCGTCGAGGAGGTAGTTGTTCGAACGGCCGCGGGCGCCGTTCATCGAGAACTCGCCGAAGGAGCCGGGGGAGTCAGAGATCTCGTCCGGAGATCCGGCGACGCCGGGGTTCATATAGATCAACTTGGTGTAGTCGCGGCCATTGACCGGCATGTTCTGAACCGTTTCGGACGTCAGGACGCCGCCTAGTGTGTCGGTGGTGGTCTCGACGAGCGGCACCTGGTCGGCGCTGACCTCGACCTTGGTGGAGACCTCGCCGGTTTTCATGGCGGCGTCGACGCGGCGTTCGGCGGCTACGTCGACGGTGACTCCGGTGGCGATGAAAGTCTGGAAACCGCCTGCGGTGATGGTGACGGTATAGGTTCCAATGGGGAGTTCAGGGAGCGAGTAACTGCCGTCGCCGCTGGTCTGGGTGGAGCGCTCGAGGCCGGTCCCGGTGTTCTTTACGATGACTTTGGCGCCGGCGACTACTGCGCCGGAGGGATCGGTGACCGTCCCAAGGATTGTTCCGCGGAAGGTCTGGGCCGATAGGGTCGCCGCAGCCAGAAGAGAAAACACCAGAATGCTCATCACTGAAATGAAGCGCGCTCTCATTTGGTCTCCTTCGAAACCGTTCAAGTTGTGAGGGGAGTCGATGGTTCTGCGGGACGGCCGGGTCGCTTAGCGACGTCTGGGAAAGCTTGCAATTCCTTGCATACTAACAGGATGCCCCGTCCACAATTGCAGCTGACCAACATTATCCAAACATTATCGCGAGAGTCAACCAAAGAGTTATCGATGGTTACCATAGATTTAACGAATAGCGGGGTAGCCGTTGGTCGATAGTCGTTGTGTTGACCATCGGACAGGCGAGGAAATTGTCGCTCCGTGGCTAGAGGCGAAGCCTAACGACCGTCGGCTGGGTTTAGAAGCTGAAGGCTACGCCGCCGCGGATGGAGCGGGCGGAGTCAACCAGGTAGACGGTCTGACCGTCTTGTCCCAGGACGGGGACATATCCCTGGGCCAGGAGGTTGCGAACGTCGATCAGCGCTTCCACATGTCCGCCAAGACAGGGTAGTGGCTGCCGGATGAATAGGTTCAGGAAAGGATCTGACTGCCCGGCCGAAGCGTTGAACATATCGACCGGGGTGATCGCAGTGCCATTGACCCAACGATAGGAGGCGATCCAGCGGGTATGGGTGCGCGCGAGCGTGCCGCTGAGCTTGGCAGAAACCGCATGGCGGCGCTGGGTAGTGATCCACTGCTGGGCGCTCACCAGCGGAGCATCGGGCTGGGAAAGATTGAGCGCGCCACCATAGGCGTAATCGAGAGTGGCGGCCAGATCGGAGGAAAACTTATGCTGCAGGACCACCCGGAGGCCATTTGTATCGAGAGTGGGGCCGAGGTAGCTGAAAGTGCCAGACGAGATGTCGGGCAGCAAGTACCCGCCGCTGGCGGTGACATTTCCGGTGCCGGTGAGGGCAGGATTCGTAATGTGATCAGAGAAGAAGGCGAATTGGAGATTGTTGTTTCCGATGCGGCGCGAAAGACTGAGTTCGTTATGGTGGGCGCTTTCAATCTGCGGAGCATAGCCCAGGACGCTGACTCGCGGATCGGACTCGCTCATGTCGGGGGGCGCGGAATCGAATCCTTTTTCAGCCCGAAGGTCGGGACGGGAAGTCGTATAGCTGTATTCGAAAACGGTGTTTGGAGTGAGGTGCAGGTCAGCGGAACCGAAGGGGCGGAAGGCGTTCAGGTGGCCGAGGAATTGGATGGTCTGCAACTCGCTGCCGAACTTGAGTTCGAGAACATCGCCGACTGAGAAGTCATCTCCAGCGGAAAGCGCCAGGGACTGCAGGGCGGCATTGTGAAGATTGGGATCCGAAGGGGCAAAGCGGCGAACTGTGAGACCGACAATCGGCGTCGATCCATCGGCGAGATGACGGGTGTATTTTGTGCGGACAATGGCCGCAGGCAAAGCAGCACCGTATCCGACGTTGCCGCTGAACGCGAGGTGGCCGTCGGAGAACATGGACCGCTCGAGCGAAAAGCCGGTGCTCATGTCGGACCCAGTGCCGTAGCCGCCGGCGACAGAGCCAGCCAGGAAGGAAACCGTTCCGGTGGTTTCATGCGTCTGCCGATCTTCCGGGGCCCCGTTAACGTCATCGAAGACCCGCAGGATTGGGCGATTCGCCACGGAACGGAGAGTCCACTTCCAATCATCGTCATCGGGGAGATTGCGCACTGGGCCGAGTTGCATGACCCCGAGAAGAGTGCTGAGGGTGACGTTGACATTGAGGCTGACGCCGGGGCGAACACCGATTTTTTCGCGCAGCGCGGGCAGGAAAGATGGAGCGGTCACTCTTAATGTGTAGAGGCCGGGAATCAGATTTGTGGCGGTGTAGTATCCAGCGCCGTCCGTGAAAACGGTGAGAGTGCGGTGCGCCGAGCCGAGCAACTCCACGACAGCGCCCATCTGCGGGGTGCCGGAGGCATCGCGAACATATCCCGAGATTGTGCCTTGGCGCTCGGTGGCCCACGCGGGAAGCGAGAGCCCTACCACCACAGCCCAAGTTGCGAGCTTATACAGCTTCACCTTCGCCCCACCCCCTGGGGGAATGCAGGGAGTTACTCTACTGCAAACACCGCCGACGGATCAACGGTTTGATTCGTAACCTTGTCGTTCACCTTGATCTGAATCTTGTAGACGCCCGGTTCCAGCTTGGACGGAACAATCGATTTCTCCAACGTGATCTGGTCGCCTACATTGCCCATCTTGTCGGTATTCTCCACCAACTGAACAACTGGTTTGTTGGTCGCAATGTTAGTGATGTCGTACTCGAACGTGGCGGACGCTTTGTGCGTCTTTTCATCGACGCCGAGATTATAAACCTGCATCCAGAAGCTTGCTTTTTGATCTTTGTCGCGGTGGAAAACCGCCGGCTTGCCATCGGCCGGAGCCACACGCGGGCGAACTTTCATGGTGCCGATCACAAAGCTGCCGCTGCCGATGGCTTTGGTGGGAACCGGTTCCATCTGGTCGGCAACGATCAGCGACGACGTTGCAAGCTTATCTTCGGAAAATTCCGGAACAATGATGCTCCGGCTCCAGACGCCCTTGCGGTCGCCATTGACGTCTTTCACCGCGATGCTCAGTTTGTAGCGGCCGGGACGCAACGGCAAAGCCTTCCAATACACCGACGCGTTTTCGGCGGTGCGAGGCAGCAATTCCGCCGGGACGTCAACCTGGACCGTGTCTTCGAAGGTCTGGGCAACTTTGCCGGTCAGAGTCGAGAGGCGCCCGAAGATGTTCACAGTTCCGCGCTGCACGCCGTCTTTATTGGCGAAAGTGATATCCCGGTTTTTCATCTGGATGGTAATGGGAACCAGGACGGTGTCGTCTGTAACCTTCACGTAGTCGGTCCGAACGTCAAACGGCATTGGGTTGAGGATGATCTTTGAATTCACCGCCTCTTCCAGGTCGGTGAACTTCACCTTGGGCGCCTGCTGCAGTTTCGCGAATTGCTCAAGCCGGTCAAATTCCTTGGTCTGCAACATGCTGCTGTCGGGGCCGAGACCGAGCCGCTCCATGCCGTTGCCGGTGAAGCGCTGCGCCTTGTTCGATAAGCCCATCTGTTCCCAGAGGGTCAGGCCGGCATTCGGCGTCATGAGAAGAGCGTCTTTTTCCGACCTGTCCAGCGTCATGTGATATTCGCCGCACATGCAAGGGTCAACGAACTCGATGATCACTTCCTGCCCGATGCCTTCAATGTAGCGATAGCGCCAGTCTTCGAACGGGAAGGTGGAAGTTTCGCCGCCACCCTCTTCCATGGGACGCTCGTAGGTTCCGCCGGAAGGATGGGACTCGATCTCGTCCGGCTTGCCGAACACAATGTAGATGCGGCCGCGATCGGTCTTCCAGCCGGGGACGCCGGCAGCGAAGTGCTCGTTGGCGTACGCGATGCGCTGGTAATGCTCTTCCTTGTATTCGTTCTCTTCCGTGTCGGGGGTGGGGTCGCGACGCTGCCAGAAAGCTTCAATGAAGTTATCGCGTTCTTCGTCGTTGGAGAGTTGCTTGAAGGCAGCACGCTCTTCGTCGGTAATGATGTAGACGACGTCTTCATCGAGCCACTTCTTATAAGGTTTACTCAATTCCTGCTTGAGGGCCTTGGCGTTCTTCTTGCGCAGCTTCTCATCCGGCGGGCGCTTGAGGGGGTCGACGGCAGGTTTACCCTGATCCTTGTTAACAATCGCCTGCTCGTCATCCGAGAGTCCGGGAACCGGCGCGGCATCTTGGGAAGGCTGCTGCCCCTGCGGAGAAGGCTGCGCCTGGGTGGGCGTTTGGGACTTTGAGTCGGATTGAGGTTTGTCCTGGGCTACAGCGCCCCACGAAAAAAGGAAGAACAGGGAAATAATTGCGAGTCGGAGCGCGATTCGATAAGAAACCCGGAACATGAGAGGGACTCCTGCCAGACGGCCGTCGTCTACCCATTCTAAGGCCGTTATTTATGTGAAAGCAAGGTTAAGTCTTGTCCGGAGAACAAATTAAATCAAAGTACCGCTATCCCCTTTAGAAGCGGCAGAGGTTGCGGCGAGTTGCCCGGCGCAGGAATCGAATCTGTGGCTGCAAAGGTATCCCGCGCAACGCTATAATGGTTCGTTCCGGGGGCAGCCTAATCACTCCCCGCCGTAACGGGTCGCGGTAACGCTCTTCTTAATCTGATCGGGAACTTTCTTGGCTTCAAGCTCGTAACAGAAGATGTGTGTCCGTCACCTGAGCTGAGCGATGGCTCTTTTTCGCCTCTAAATAATCGATTTGGCGGCATCGGGCCGGTGGGAGAAAAATACCCGGAGTGACGGGAACTATGAAAGCTTGGAAAAAAGCAGCAATCGGCGTCGGCGTCGTCATCGTACTTGCAATTATCGTCGGCTTCACCGTTCGTCAGAGCAGTAAGAATGTCGCGACGGTTCAGACCGGAAAGGTCGTGAAGCAGGATCTGGCGACGGTGGTAAGTGGTTCGGGCGAGATCAAGCCGAAGACTTACGTGAATGTCGGAGCCAACGCGTTCGGCAAGATCACTCACCTTTATGTGAAGGAGGGAGATCACGTCAAGAAGGGTCAACTGCTGGCGCAGATCGAGAACGTGCAGCCAGAGGCTGATGTGAATGCGAATCAGGCATCATTGCAAGCGGCACAGACAGACGCGATCGCTGCGGAGGCCGGCTTGAAAACTTCACAAGCGGATATGCTGCGGGCGCAGGCCGATTACGACCGCAACAAGCTCGATTGGAGCCGCGCACAGAGCCTCTACAAAGATGGATTGATTTCGAAATCCGATTTCGACAGCCGCAGGGATGCCTGGGCCACGGCCGATGCCGGTTTAGCGCAATCCCAGGCGCGAGTGGCGCAGGCAGAGGCACAAGAACAATCGGCCGACAAGCACGTAGCGCAGGCTAAGGCAACCTTGATCCACTACACCGACTTGCTGCGGAAGACGACGTATCCGGCGCCATTCGACGGAGTAGTCACGAACCTTCCGGTGCGGGAGGGAGAAACAGTGGTCATCGGCATTCAGAACGCGCAGGGAAGTACATTGATGACGATTGCCGACATGTCTGTAATCACGGCGGAAGTAATGATCGATGAGACCGATATTGTGAACGTGGCACTCGGCCAACCAGCGGACGTCACGATTGACGCCGTTCCGAATAAAACTTTCCACGGCAAGGTATCGCAAATCGGGGATAACGCGATCGTCCGCAGCAGCGGCCTTTCGACTTCGCAGTCGACAACGACCAGCGAAGAGGCGAAAGATTTCAAGGTGGTGGTGACCCTGACCGACGCGCCGGACGATTTGCGGCCCGGACTTTCGACCACGGCAAAGATTACGACTGCGACCCGCAGCAATGCACTCTCGGTGCCGATCCAGTCGCTCACCATGCGGACGCAAGAACAGATCGACGCACAAAATAATGCGCCGGGATCCGTACACGCGGCGGCACCGGCTGTGAAGGAAGTAGCATCCAAGAGCAAGAAGGATAACGAAATACAAGGCGTATTCGTCATCCGAAACCGAAAGGCGATGTTCGTCCCCGTAACCACCGGAATCATGGGAACCAGCGACATTGAAGTGCTGAGCGGATTGAAAGAAGGCGACGAAGTAATCACTGGCAGCTACAAGGTGTTGCGTTCATTGCGTCCGGGAAGCAGCGTCAAGATCGACAATTCTGCTCCCAAGAAATCAGACGAAGAATCGTCATAACCTTAGACGGGCTGATACGTCCAACGGGAAAGCCGGTAGAGGTCTCAGAAATCGGAGCCCAAGAAGAAGGAACGTAGCCAAAGATCGGAGAGGGGTCAGTGGCATTTGACCAGGAGAAAAACATGGCAACCGCGGAAGTCATCAATCTGCCCAACACCGCTACTCTAGCCCCGCCGGAATCGTGCATGATTGCGGCGGAGGATCTCTGGAAAACGTATGACATGGGGTCGGAACAGCAGGTGCATGCTCTCCGCGGGGTAAATCTCCGCATACAGCGCAACGAATATGTTGCGATCATGGGACCGTCGGGCTCGGGCAAGTCGACATTGATGAACCTGATCGGATGCCTCGACACTCCTTCGCAGGGCAAGTACTGGCTAAATGGACAGCTGGTCAGCGAACTCGATGACGATGAACTGGCGCGCATCCGGAATAAAGAGATCGGATTTGTGTTCCAGACGTTCAATCTTCT
>DATJOA010000202.1:0-10023 GCA_035507635.1 Candidatus Acidiferrales bacterium | reverse complement strand
AAATGCCGAGCACTATCGCTGGGGCGTGGACTGCGACGGGTGGCATCTGGTTCGCGACAAGAATCTCAGCGTTATCGAAGAATTCATGCCGCCCGGCGCGGCGGAAGTTCGCCATTACCACGCCCGCGCGCAGCAGTTCTTTTACATTCTGAACGGCGAGGTCCTAATGGAAGTGAATGGCGAAATCTTCCTGATTCCCGCGGGAGGCGGTATTCGAATCCTGCCCGGCACTCGCCATCAGATTCGTAATCCATCCTCGACTGCGGTGCGATTCCTCGTGGTCTCGCAACCCCCAAGCCACGGCGACCGCATAGATGAATGACTAACTTAGGGAGTGACAGCGCCGCTACAGCGTTTTCTTCCGCACAATCCCCGCCGCGCGAAGCGCTCCTCGTACCCGCGTTCCCATCCCGCGCGCAAACTGCATATCCAGAAACCCTTCCATCTGCAGCCGGAAGCTCTCGCCGTACCCATGCCACCAGACTTTCTTCATTCCCGGCATGCGATCCATGTCGAGATACTTCACGCGCACCATCTCTTCCAATCCGAAGCGCCCGTGCGTGCGCCCGACGCCGCTGGCCTTCACACCGCCATGCGGAGCCTCGCTGATCCCGAAGCACGACACGACATCGTTCACCATGACCGTGCCCGCATGAATCCGCCGAGCCAGTCTTTTCCCCCGCTCCGCATCGCGAGTCCAGACGCTCGCCGCCAAACCGTATTCGGAATCATTTGCCAGCCGGATCGCTTCGTCATCATCTTCGCAGGGCATGATGGGCAGCACGGGACCGAAGGTTTCTTCGCGCATGATGCGCATATCGTGCGTGACGTCCGCCAAAACTGTAGGGGCATAGAAACTCGGCCCGAGTTCCGGCAACCGCGCACCGCCCACCAGAATCCGCGCCCCACGCTCCCGCGCATCTTCCACATGCGATTCGACGATCCGCACCTGCCGCTCCTGAATCATCGGACCAACATCAGTATGCGAATCCATCCCATTCCCCACGCGAAGTTTCTTCGTCTTCTCGGCGCACGCGCGGGCGAATGCGTCATACAAGTTCCGATGCACATAGCAGCGCTCTACCGACAGGCACGCCTGGCCCGCATTGACGAACGCTCCCCACACCGCTGCGCTCGACGCGACGTCCACATCGGCATCGTCGAGCACCAGCATGGGATCTTTCCCGCCCAACTCGAGCACCACGGGAAGCAACTTCTGCGCCGCCGCAGCCGCAATGCGCTTTCCGGTCGCCACACTGCCGGTAAAAACGAGCTTGTCGATTGGACAATGGAGCAATGCCGCGCCCGCCGGCCCTTCGCCGGTCACGACCTGGAACACATCCTCGGGAACTCCCGCATCGTGCAGCAATGCAGCCAGCTCTAGCGCCACCAGCGGCGTCAGTTCCGAAGGCTTCAGCACCACGGCATTCCCCGCAACGAGCGCCGCCAGGGTTTCTGTCGCCGGAATCGAAAACGGATAATTCCACGGCGAGATAATCCCGATGACTCCGTGCGGCTCTCGCACCAGCCATCCACTCTTCAGCTTCGTCACCAGATTTCCATGCGGCACCGGCTCATTCCGCAGCAACTTCCACGCGTTCTCGATCAGAAATCGCGCCGCATCGAGGACAACCAGTACCTCCGTGACCAGCGCCTCGGCCACAGGCTTCCCGGCCTCGCGAGTAATCGCAGCCGCTATCTCTGACTTTCTCGCAAACAGCCGCGCCTGAAACTCGCGCACAATTTCGATCCGCCTCCGCAGCCCGACGTCGGCCCATCCCACTTGCGCAGCCTTCGCCGCCGCCACCGCATTAACAACTTCGATCTCGCCCGCACATTCCATCTCGCGCAGAATTTCTCCCGTCGCCGGATTGACCGACGCGATCCTCCGCGCCTCGATTTGTAGATCTGTTTTCACCACACAATCGTAGTCCTGCCGGAACGCGCTTGCTACTTTCGTCAATACTCCACGCTAACGAGATACAACCCACTCGCGGGAGCGGTTGCCCCCGCCGCCGACCGGTTCCTTGCCTCAACAATCCGCGTCACATCTTCGGGCGCCAGCGTTCCTCGCCCGACGAGAATGAAGGTCCCGACCAAATTGCGGACCATGTGGTGCAAAAATCCCGAGCCGCGCACGCTGTAAACGAACTCGTCCCCTTCACGCTTCCATGAAGAAGAAAAAATTGTCCGCGCATTACTGACCGGCTCGCCCTCGCGTCCGCACTCCGGATCCACTGCCGCAAATGAGGTGAAATCTTTTTCTCCCACCACCAATCTTGCAGCCTCAGCCATCGCCGACTCATCCAGCGGATACGGATAATGCCACACATACCGGGCCAGGAACGGCGCACAGATCGTCCCGCGATACATTCGGTACCGATACGTCTTGGCCTTCGCCGAATGCCGGGCGTGAAATCCTGCCGGCATCTCTGTGACTTCCATCACACGCACCGACGCCGGCAGCACGTCGTTCAACGCCTTCAGAAAATTTTCCGTGGGTACGGAAGACTCCGTGACAAATGTCACGACTTGTGCCAGCGCATGCACTCCGGAGTCGGTTCGTCCCGATCCCTGAGGCAGTACCTTTTCTCCCGTAACTCGTCCAATGGCTGAGGCCAGTGTGCCTTGCACGGTGCTCGTGGCGGGCTGCACCTGCCAGCCCGAGAACTCCGCCCCATCGTAAGAGAGGATCAGTTTGAGATTGCGCATGCTGAGATCTTTCGAGTCCTCTTTGCCGCTTGAATCATCCAAGGCACTTCGGGCTTGGACCAACGGGAATGTCGATGCCGAACGGCAATTCCCGTCAGATATACTAGACGGTTTCCGCGGAGTCCTGGCTGCCGATCGTGTCGTAGCCGGTCGAGCCTCGTCCGAAGGACGAAGTCCGGAAACACCGAAGTCGAAAGCAAGCTGTATTCAGAAGTGGGAAGTTCGCTTTGATCCCAGCTTCAAGGAACCTTCCGCCACTTCTTTGCGTACCACTACCTGAGTAGGACTTATCTTTGGACGTGAACGGCTGTCTCAGGTGCAACCCAGGCACTTTTTGTAACAAGTCTTAATTTTGCGGTTTTAACGATCGGAGATGAGTAGATGCCATTCGCCCGTTTCGCTTCTATCACTCGGCTGGCTGCCGTTGGAGTCTTCAGTTCAGCTTTGACGCTCACCTGTTGGGCGCAGGAGGCGCCTGCCGCCCCCACTCCGCAGAATACTCCGGAGGCTAAGCCGGTTCCCGCGCTGGATTATTCCAGGCCGGAAGCGCATTTCCCGAATCCTTTTGCTCCCTACACACCGCGACACGTCGCGCCGCCAAACCTTGCAAACACGTCGCGCATTGATTCACTTATGCGCGATGGCAAGCTCTATCTCTCTTTGGATGACGCTATTGCTCTCGCACTGGAGAACAACCTGGACATCGCCATCTCCCGCTACAACTTGAACATCGCCGATACCGACGTGCTGCGCGCGAAGGCCGGCGCCCAGATTCTCGGCGTAAACCTCGGTATCGTCCAGAACACGCCTGGGGGAGGCGTCGGAGGGATTGGTTCGCAGGTCGGATCCGGAACCGGGGGTACTACCCTCGGCGCAGGCGGCGCAGGTGCTGGCGCAGGCGGAATCGTCAGCTCGACCTCCGGAGGATTGTTCGGACCGCTGATCACCAGCTTCGATCCGGTGATCACTGGAACCTTTCAGAGTGACCATGCCAGTTTCATTCCGACCAGCCCATTCCAGGGGAGCTTTCAGGGCACAACCACTGCAAATTTCAGCTACCTGCAAGGATTTCAGTGGGGCACCAATCTTCAGGTTGGCTTCAACAATACGCGCATTAGTTCAAATAGTGCGTTCCAGAGCGTGAGCCCCGCTCTCAACTCAAGCTTTCAGTTCCGCCTCACTCAACACTTGTTGCAGGGCTTCGGATTCGCCCCGAACACGCGTTTTATCCGCATCGCAAAGAATAACCGCGAACTCTCGGATGTCGCGTTCCGCTTGCAAGTCATTACTACGGTCGACCAGATTGAGAATATGTACTGGGACCTGGTCTACGCTTATGAAAACCAGCGCGTGAAAGAAGAGTCGCTTGCCTTCTCGCAGAAGACTCTTTCCGACACAAAGAAGCAGGTGGAAATTGGCAGCCTGGCGCCGATAGAAGCAGTCCGCGCGCAGAGCACTGTCGCGGCCGACGAACAGGCTCTCACTGTTGCGAAAACCAACCTTCAGTTGCAGCAGTTGATTATGAAGAATGCCTTGAGCCGAACTCTGCACGACCCTGTCCTAGCCAATGCAGCGGTCATTCCCACTTCAACAATGGAAGTCCCGGCGAATCAGGAAATCCAGCCCACGGAAGACTTGGTTAATGAAGCCTTGAGCCACCGGGCAGAACTCGTGGAACAACGAATATCGTTGAACAGTCAGCAGATTAGCAACAAGGCTTTGCGCAGCGGCCTGCTTCCGACCCTGGATGCCTATGCCTATTACGGCGGATCGGGTCTGGGAGGAGCGCAGAATCCAGCAAGTATCTGCCAGTCTCCGGACCAGCAGTACTGCGCTACCGCGAGTCCGGATCCGACGCTCGGGCAGTTCCCCTTGGCGGCATCGGTTAGCTATCCGTCGACGCTTAATCAACTTGTCAACTCGACAGCGCCCGATAAGGGAGTGGGACTGCAACTGAATATTCCAATTCGGAACCGCGCGTCTCAGGCGCTGCAGATCCGAGGCGAACTCGAATACCGACAGGCGCAGATGTCTCTACAGCAAACGGAAAACCGGGTGAGCATCGAAGTCCGCCAAGCCCAGTTCTCCGTCGAACAAAACCGCGCCAGCGTCGCCGCAGCCAAAGCCGCAGTCGACTACGCAAAACAGTCGCTGGATGCGGAGCAAAAGAAATATCAGTTCGGCACGTCAACAACAACCGCCGTCCTGCAAAACCGGAGCGCTCTTGCAACGTCCGAATCGACTCTGCTGTCGGCCATGGCTGCATACGAAAAGGCTCGTGTCGAACTCGATCGCGCCGTCGGCAATCTGCTCGATCACGACGGAATCAGCATCGATGACGCCGCTCGCGGGCAGGTGATGCACTTGCCGAATGTCCCCTATGTCGCGCCGCGCACCGACGTCAACTCGCTAACCGGCACTCCAATCGAGCAGCCGCAGCAGCAACAATAACTCGAATGACACCCGCCTCTGGCTGGTCGTTCATGCCAGAGGTGGGGTGGAAATGAAGCGCTTTAGCGCCGCGAGTAGGCCGGAAATCAATGCAGGCTTCAGTCTCTCAAAGTGGGTTACTCTCTCTTCCTTCCTTTGTGAGATGGTCTCTCAATACATCTCCTCACAATTCTTTACAATCTCCCGCACTTTCCGCGAAACTTCTCCCGATAAGATGAAGTGATAGATTTTCCAGTACTGCATCCAAGGACTGTCATTAACGACGGTCGTCGTCCCATTTTTTTCTGTGCCCGTTTCTGGTTCGAAGGAGAAACCTCATGCTTTTACGGCGTTTGATTTCTGCCCGGCTGCTCACGCTCTTGGCGTCGGCCATCTTTCTCGGAGTTCTTCCGACATGCCTGCTGGCCCAGACCGCCGGCCCCGCGGCTTCTTCTCAGGCTACTCCGCCCCCGGCTGCGCCCCAACCCATGCCGGCCGAACTCGTCCATTTGAAGGACTATTCCGTTCCGCGTTCGGCGTTCCCGAACGTGCTACAGCCCTACATGCCGCAGGACGTTCCTCAGCCGAACCTTGGCAATTCGGCGCGTATCGATTCCCTGATGCACAACGGCAAGATTTATCTCTCAATCGACGATGCGGTCGCGCTGACTCTCGAAAACAACCTCGATTTGGAGATCGCGCGCTATAACCTCAATATCGCCGACGCCGACGTGCTCCGCGCAAAGTCTGGCGGCAGCATTCTCGGCGTGAACACCGGCATCGTGCAGAACACCCCCGGCGGCGGTGTTGGCGGGCTTGGAGGAACCGTCGGCTCCGGCACCGGTGGAACGACAGTCGCAGCCGGGGGCGTCGGCACCGGTACCAACGGCCTCGTCAGTTCCACGCTCGGGATCGGTTCGCCCATCACCAGTTTCGATCCCGCGATTACCAGCACGATTCAGTTGGATAAGAACCAGTCCGAGTCCACCAGCCCGTTTAGTCCCGTTCCCATCGTTGCCCAAAATACCTATACCGCCGATTTCGGCTACACGCAGGGATTCCAATTTGGCGGTACGCTTACCGGAGTCTTCGACAACACGCATCAAACTACCAACAACACCACCAGCCTGCTCACCCCGCAACTGGGGTCGAACTTTCAATTCCGTTTCACCCAGAACCTGCTGCAAGGTTTCGGATTCCTGCCGAACACGCGCTTCATCCGGATCGCGAAAAATAACCGCGAGATTTCTGATGTAGCGTTCCGCTTGCAGGTGATCACCACTGTCGACCAGATCGAAAACATGTACTGGGATCTTGTCTACGCTTTTGAAAATGTGCGGGTGCAGCAGGAAGGCCTGACTTACGGCCAGCGGGCGCTCGATGATGCCAAGCGTCAGGCACAGGTCGGAACCATCCCGCCGATCCAGGTTGTCAGCGCGCAAAGCACCGTCTCCACCGACCAGCAGAACCTGATCGTGGCGCAGAACAACCTGCAATTGCAGGAGCTGCTCATGAAGAACGCTCTCAGCCGCAGCATAGAAGATCCGGTCCTGGCCGAGGCCGATGTCGTTCCCACCTCAACGATGGAGATCCCGCAGCAAGAAGCGGTGACTCCCATTCAGGATCTGATCAACCAGGCTCTGCAACATCGCGCCGAACTGGTCGAGACGCGCATCGACCTGAATTCGCGTGATATCAACAACAAGGCGGTCCGCAATTCCATGCTGCCCACCCTCGATGCCTTTGCCTATTACGGGGGCTCGGGAGTTGGAGGAGATATAAATGCCGAATGCTCCTTCAGTGGCACGCCTTGCTTCAATGCCGCCAAGGCGCCGCCGCCATTCCGCAGTGGCGGTCCCGTGACCTATTCGGGCACGTTGCAGCAACTCGTAAACTCAACCGCACCGGATAAAGGAATCGGCCTCACGCTCAATATTCCCATCCGAAACCGCCTTGCGCAGTCGAACCAGGTGCGTGCTCAACTGGAGTACCGGCAGGCGCAAGTGCGCCAGGTTCAGCTCGAGAACCAGGTGCGCATTGAAGTGAGAAATGCGCAGTTCGATGTGAAGCAAAACCGCGTCGCGGTACAGGCCGCGCAATCCGCGGTGGATCTGGCGCGACAGACGCTCGACGCCGACCAGATGAAACTCAAAGTCGGGCTGACGACGGAGGTCACGATCCTGCAGGATGCGGCAACTCTCACGACGAACGAGTCGAACCTGGTTTCAGCCAAGGCCGCATACGAGAAGTCCCGGATCGAACTCGACCGCGCCACGGGCCTGCTGCTCGATCATTCCAACATCGACGTTACGGAAGCGGTCAGGGGACAAGTAACCCATCTGCCCGTTGTTCCCTTCGTAGCCCCAAGGCAGGATGTGCAACCTGCACAGCCAGGCAGCACTCCGGCGCAACCAGCACCGTCCTCGCAAGGGGGAAAACTATAGGGTTGGTAGCTTTTTCTCCGTAGATGATCGCCAAGAAAAAACCGGCAACCAGGTAACATTCAGTCCACAGTTTTTGAAACTGATGACGGACGACTGGTAACTGACGACAGAGAATGAATGGAAGAGTGCTCCCTAGGCTCGCGTGTATGGTCTATGGACATACATATTTGTACATCACAATGTTCCTGCAGGAACATTGCGGAAATCTCTGCATTTCGGCCTACAGTGCTGAATCGAAGACACTTAGCTGATACACTACGTCTCAATGGCACGGCGATCTTTACCCAAATTCTTCCTTTGGCTCTTGCCTCTATCGTTCGCGTTACAGGTCGCCGCTATTGGCCTACTGCACCAATACCGTACGCGTTCCGGTGATGATCACTTCGAATTTGGATGGGAGATGGGCCGCGTCGCGCGCTCCATCGCCACCGGCCATGGATTCAGCAGTCCCTACGACGGCAACACCGGCCCCACCGCATGGGAACCGCCAATCTATCCCTACCTGATGGCCGCCGTGTTCAAAGTCTTCGGCATATACACTCACGCATCAGCGTGGGTGCTGCTCACCATCAACAGCCTGCTCGCGACGCTCACGACGATTCCGATATTTCTAATCACGCGTCGCACGTTCAACGAACGCGTCGCGTCCTGGTCCGCATATGCTTGGGCGCTGAATCCTTACATCTGGTATTGGTCCATCCACTGGATATGGGACGCGACATTCACGCCGTTCATACTGGCGTGTGTCTTTCTCCTCGCGCTCAAATTGCAGGACTGGCATGGCTTCCGCGGGTGGATCTGGTTCGGCGCGCTCTATGCGATTGGCGGGCTGGCCAACCCTACGATGCTGGCGTTTCTTCCATTCTGCGGCCTGTGGATCTGGCGGCAGCGCTATCGCAACGGCCTCTCGTCATTGGGCGGCGTGGTGCTGTCATCGATCGTGTTTTTCGCAGTATTATCGCCATGGATCATCCGCAACTACGAGGTGTTTGGGCGATTCGTTTTTCTGCGTGACGACTTCGGACTACAGGTGCGGCTCGGCAACGGCCCCTACGCCGACGGCATGCTGATGGCCTACATGCAGCCCAACCTCAACAAACTTGAACTCGAAAAGTTCCAACGCATGGGAGAACTCGCCTACGCACAGGAATGCAAGCAGCAGGCGTTCTCGTGGATTCGTGAGAACCCAGGACGTTTTGCCATCATTAGCATGAAACGCTTTTTCTACTACTGGAACGGCGTGCCGCGGGCGACCAACAGCCGCTCGCCTGTCGACTTTCGCACGTCGGCGTTTCTTGCGACTTCCGTGTTGGCGATCTGGGGATTGATCCTCGCCCTGCGCGAAAAACGGCCAGCAGCGTGGCTCTTCGCCGGACTCATCATCTGGTATCCCTTGGTCTATTACTTTGTATTCCCGCACGCACGCTATCGCCATCCGATCGAACCAGAGCTTACAATCCTGATCGTGTTCCTGCTGACTGAAGCGCGTGGGTTCAAAAAGCTTGAACCACAAAGGACACAAAGTCGCACGAAGGTAGTCCTTCGTGAACCTTAGTGCCTTTCGTGGTTAATTCTTAGGTTTTGTCTTGGTCTTCTTTTCTCTGTGAGACAATTCCCAGTTCTTGAATCGCGCCATGCAACTCTCGGTCGCCATCATCACGTTCAACGAAGAAGCCAATATTGGCCGCACGCTGGCGAGTGCGCAGTCGCTCGTGGGTGATGGAAGGGGGGAAATCATTCTCGTTGATTGCGGCTCGACAGACCGCACCGTAGAGATCGCGAAATCACATGGCGCGAAGATATTCGTTGAAACATGGAAGGGTTACGCCGCGCAGAAAAACTCGGCGCTCGAAAAGGCCAGCGGCGATTGGATTCTGAGCCTGGACGCCGATGAGGAACTCGATGCGGAATTGCAGCGAGCGTTAGCCGAGCTGCTTCAGTCGCTGAATCGCTTATCGGATCTGGAAGGTAAAGATGACGCACCTTCCGCTCAAGAGGCGGGCGCATCACCTGCCGTGATTGGCGCGGATTTCGACGGCCTCTATATTCCGCGCAAGAATGAATTCCTTGGCCGCTGGATCAGGCACGGCGGGTTCTGGCCCGATCCAAAGCTTCGTCTCTTTCGGCGAGGCAAAGGCAAGTTCGAGGATCGCGCCGTGCATGAAGACGTCCAGATCGAAGGACTGACGCGAACCATTCAATCTGGAGCCTTGCTGCACCATTCTTATCCGACGATTTCTGACTATATCGAGCACATGAATCGCTATTCGTCTTTGGGCGCGGAGATGGTCGTGGCGAAAGGCAAGGTGGGGTTCAGCTTTTTGAACATAGTTGTGCGTCCGGCGTTCACGTTCATCCACAACTATTTTCTTCGTCTGGGATTTCTCGACGGGCGCGAAGGGCTGCTGCTGCATCTCTACCACGCCGTTTATGTCTC
>DATJOA010000201.1:0-7423 GCA_035507635.1 Candidatus Acidiferrales bacterium | reverse complement strand
CATGCTCCGGTCGGGATGACATTGAGTTGGGATGACATTGAGACTTGGCCGGCGCTCCGAAAGTAAGCAGTGATGACCGTGCAAGTTCCTGCACCTTGGCCACTGTTGAAGTTGGTTGAAGTTGTAGGAACAAGGGCCGGGTTCATGTAGAATGGCGGGCCATGGCCAAGAAAACTGGAATGAGCGATTCGTCGCTGTGGATCATCACCGTGGTGCTGATCGTTTTAGCCGCGTGGATGTATTTCAGGCACTAAGGATCGCCGTACCGACATGGGATAGCCCAGAAGGTGTCCTACATCTTCCCCATCGCACCGTGATCTGATCGTTCGCCACACGGAGTGGTTTCATTGTGGCAGCAAGTCGGACAGAGTCGTCTTGCTTCCGCCGGAGAATCGTGTGGGCTGCGGACGATATCCATTCCGCGTCCGGACTTTGTATTTCTTCAGGTGCTCACCCACCAGCCTCACCGTGATCGCGCGCCATCCGGTGTTCGGGTTCTCCTTCGGATAGTAGCTCAGCGAATAAAGATGGGCGAGATCGTCGCGAATGGACGCGAACGCCTTGTGTTCGTCGCGCCAATTCTTGGCAAAGTAGGCTTTCCCGCCGGTGGCCGCGGTCATGCGGTCGAAGACCGCAGTGGAGACCGGCTCCAGCCGCGCGTCCTGCGTGCTGATCATGTAGATCGAAACGCCCGCCGACTGCGCGAATTCGGCGACGTCTTCCGGCGGAACGACGCTGGAGTTGTCCGGTCCGTTCGAGAAGACGACGACCACTTTGCGGCCCTGATTCTGAGCGGCGTCTTTGAGCGTGAGCAGAAGAGCGTTGTACAGCGCGGCCTGATCTCCGGCGACAGTTGAACGAACCGCCCGGAGAAGCTGTCCTCGGTCGGCAGTGAGAGAGGCGGCGCGGGAAAGGTCGCGGCTGTAGGAATAAAACGCGATGCGGTCGGCTTTGCCCAGCGAGCGGATGAATTCAGAGATGGCATCCTGAGCGAAGACGAATCCGCGATACATGTAGTCGCTGGTGTCGAACAGGACGAAGACGTTGGCGCCGCTGATCAGGGTATCGAGCGTTTGAACTCCGTCGCTTGCGTGGGGCGAAGGATCCGGCGGCGGTACAGTTGCGACTTCTTCTCCGCGCTCGTTGATGCGGCGGACGGGTTCGTCGCCCTCGCCGAAAGTGGCGGGCTTCTCGATGATTCCATCTTCGTAGATGGCGAAGTCGCTGGGGTGGAGGCCGGTGATGTAGCTTCCATTCTTGTCGGTGACCGCGACGTTAAGCTGGACCATGTTCACGACGACGTGAATGTCAGGGCCGTCCTGAGCCTTGGTGGACGTGTTATTCCCGAGTACGAGAAGAAGAGTCAGCGAGGTCGGCAGAAAAAGTTTGCGGATCATGACGTTGAAAAATTCCTCCAGCTCGGGATTACTTCGGTTGAGTTGCGTCGACCTGACTCCGAACGGCGCTGATTCGAAAAGCGGAATTCAGCTTGCCCTCGCGAAACTCGTTTCCTGTCTCGTGCATCGCGCGGAGAAGGGCCGGCCAGTCTTCAAAGTCGGTGGCGAAGATCTTTTGAATCATGGTTTGCGTCAACTGCGGCACAAGGCGATTCAGCATGACGGGGGATAATCCTGCTTCGTCGACCAAGCGGGCCCAGTAGAGGTTGGGCGAATCCCAGGACTCGGGAAGATATCTGCTGGCCGAGCCGGCGAATGGCGGCATGGGAGCGATGTTCAGCAATTCGGGGCCATAGCTTTCCGCCATGGTCGGATGGGGAGTACCAAAGTCGTGCGAGATGCGTTGCCAGGTGACCTGATCGGGATGTTGACGGCAAAGTTCCTGCAACTCCTGAGTTGCCGTGCCGGGGGCGGAAGGTTGGTCTGGAAATCGCTGCTGGAATTCTGCCGCGAGATAGAAGGTGTCGGCGGGCATCATGCGAGGAATCATGTCGGAGACGCGACCTTCCCGCATAGCGTCATCGAGCTGCTGAGTTCGCGGCGGGAGCAAACGAGCGGACAGGACCGCGAGAACCTTTGCCCGGAGGGCTTCGTCTTTCTCGGAGTCCTTCAGAAGCTCCTCGCCCGATTTCTGGTAAAGAGCGACGGCGTGCAGTTCGAGTGGACTGACGTTCCACCAGCGCGGGAGAACGGAGCTAGTCAGCATCTCGGGAGTGAGTTCGCTCCAGATGAGTGCCTGGACGGCATCGGGGGAAAGGAAATCCTGCTCGAGTTCGGCGAGAGCGTAAGGGAGGTCGGCGAGAGAGCCGACGAAGTGAGCGCCGCCCCCGGCGGGAGAGCCTTGACCGAGAAGCGTGGGCGCCTGCCAGAGCGTTTTGATACCGCTCACGGTTTCTCCAGCAAAATCGTGCGACCGAACGAACAGTGGATTGTTGTGAAGAGCTTGGGCGCCTGGTGGCTCGTAGTAGGCGTAGTTCAGGCCGACGAGCGTGTCGCGCAGGAAGGCGGCAAGCTGGCCGCGTGCATCGTCGATCTGTGACCTTGAGGCCGTGGACGATTTGAGCACTTTGGGCAGATCGGCGCGCATCTCGACATCGGTGTGATGGTTGTTGTAAATGCCGGCGGCCCATTCGGATCGTTCGCCATTGGTGAAGATCGGCCGCGGCATCTGAAATTCTCTGGTTTGAGAAGCGAGCATGACGGCGTAGTCTTCGGGGCGCTTGCCCTGTTCCTCGGCCGTCAATCCATCGCCCACGGCGAGAAGCGTATCGAGGGAGACGAGACGTTGATCATCGAGCACGGAACGAATGCGGTTCGCGATGTCGCGATGCATTTCCCTCCCATCGGGGGCTGTCTGAGGAGGGCCGGCGAGGAGTTCGATGATGTCGTCCTGCGAGCCGTGCGGCTTACCCAACGCGGAGCGGAAGATTTCTGCGAGGGAAGTGCGGCCGGCATCGTAGAGCTGCGCGGCAGACCGAACTGCCGCAAAGGGATGAATTACGCGCTGCCACGAATCGTCGAGATGAGCGTTCGAGATTTCTCCCTGGCGAGCGAGGATTTGCCAGATTCCGACGCTCGCCTGAAAAGTGCCGTAGGCATTGGCGCGGAATGACATCGGAATGTCGTTGAGCGATTCCGCAATGTTGATGAATTGCACGATCGAGTCGTCGCTCAACTCAGGAAACTCCGAAAAGATCCGGTATTGATCGCTGTAGTCGCTGTACTTGTTGGCAAGGAACTCGACGGCATCGGGTGAAAGGCGACGATCGGGAGGCCGCTTGCTGTCGAGTTCGCTAAGGGTCATATAGACCTGGAGGGGGGTATCTTCGCCGGGGGCGCGCGACAAGGCGAACATGATCCGAACAAGATCATCCGGACGATCTAACCGTTTCGGCTGCTTAGCCCATTTGTGAAGGAGGGCTTCATTGCGGCCTGCGAAGAGAATCTGCTTCCAGGCATCGAGTCCCCCGGGAACAAACGGTTCGCCGCGGCTATTGAATTGAAGGCGGGTGGCCAAAAGCAGCATGGCAGGAGCGGGGCGAAAGGTTCCGCGGGTGGCGGGGACGGTTGGATCTGGAGCGCGTAAGGAGTTATAAAAAAACCTAAGGCGTCGCGGACTGGTGAAATACTCCTGTTGCCTTTGACTTGCACGGGAAAGCACGTCGAAGTAAGCGGCAAGCCAACCCTTATCGCGGAGGAGCAATTTGGAGACGAAAGCGGCTGGATCGGAGGGGCTTGCTCCGACGAGGTCGCGCCAGCTATCTTCTGCGGCGGTTCCGCCGGGCACGACGAGCTTGCCGTTCGAGATATAAAGCGCTCTCCCGTAGAAGTCGAGGATCGCCGCGAAGGGAACTAACCTTCGAATTCCAATCGACTGCACGAGATATCTGGCGGTGCCAGGCTCGATGTGAGAAAGCGCCCAATAGAGGCGGGCGACAGACGGATCTGTGAGAATTGTGCCTAGTAAGTCATGGCTGTTCTCGGTGTAGTTCTTCTTGCTGGCCATGGTCCAGTCGCTGCCGGCAAAGAGCACGGGCACTGCAGACGGAGAGTAGCGGTACTCGAAGGGCTTGCCGCCCTGCAGAGTCTGCTCGAGAAGGGGAAGAGGAAATCCGGAATCGATCGCGAGAAAGGCGCGTTCGGGATCGCCGGTCAGCAAGGAAGTGTCAGGCTTGCCGCAATCGGGACGGGTGCGATATCCCAGGATGCGGAGAAGCGGCTCGGCATCATCACAACCGGAAACGCGGAGGACCATATCGCTGTGCGCAGCCAAGTCTGAAAGTTCCCTGGCCTGCACGACGTAACGGCGGAGCAGGACGAGAAATTCCGTAGGCCTGCTGGTGCCCTGATAACCATCGATGAAGACGTTTCTGCTCAGCAGCGGCAGGACTTCTTCGGGGCGAACTTGCTGGCTTATTCCCGCCATGCGAAGGAATGAGCGCTCCGGGCCGGGAATGTTGAAGTCCGTCGATGTGGGATTGGCTGAGGGAGGCGCATCCGAGGCTTTCGGCGCAGATCCCGACGGATTACCGGCAAGCGAAGAATGGGTGAGGAGAGAACACGCTACTACGAATGAGACAAACAGAGGAGGCTTCACGGCAGGATTCCCCTCGGAGCTGGCGAGACCTCACTTTACCTGTCATCGATCACGGAAGCCCAGGGTCGTCTTCGCGAGGTGACCGATTATCCCCAGAAGCAGGCTCGGCGGGTGCCTTGCCCCAACATGCAATGCGGGAAAGATACTCTATATTCGAGGTTAAATCCAACGAATTTTGGCGAAGATAACGAAGAGTTGATTGTATAGGTGAAGATTTGACAATTTCTTCGCAGTCTTTTCACCCGCTGACCAGGCCTTCTGCATGGCTGAAAGGGATGTAGAGAGAGAGTTTGAGGATGGAATTCCTGAGATGCAGGATGAAGCCACCAGACGGAAGACTGAAACGTTGCCGTACGAAGGGCTCTAGAATGGCGATCCTACAAAAGAAAGGATTCGAGTTGAGACGACAATCTCGCCTACTTTCCAGGATTGCAATCGTGGTCGTGCTTCAGGCTCTTGTCTGTTTCGGGGCCCCGCCTGTTGCTCTCGCTCAGGTAGATCCGCGTCTTGCCCAGTTGACTCGGTCATTTGCGCATCCTCCAGACGATTGCCGGATCATGATGCGGTGGTGGTGGTTCGGGCCGGCAGTGACCAGGCTCGAAATCAAGCGGGAACTCGAAGAGATGAAAGCTGCGGGAATCGGAGGGGTGGAGATTGCCACATTGTACCCTCTGGGTCTGGACAATCCTGAGGCCGGCTTTCGCAATTTACGGTTTCTGTCCGATGAGCACATCGAGGATCTTAGATTTGCTGCGGACGAAGCGGGGAAGCTTGGATTGCGCGTCGACATTACGCTCACTAGCGGATGGCCGTATGGCGGCCCGCATATTCCCGTGACGGAGGCAGCCGGGGCTTTGCGGGTGGAGACGGTTGTGGTTTCCTCTGGTTCGACTTCGGTTGCAATGCCGGCTATTTCGACGGGGGAGCGGTTGGAAGCGGTTTTTCTGCTGCCGAAATCCGGAAGTGGTTTTGATCTTGGTGAAGCCCGGTTGGTTGCGCAGCCCGTTGTCAAAAATGGGTGGCTCGAGATTGAAGCGAAGACGCAAAACCGAGCGGCACTTTTCTTCATTTCCAGCAGAACCGGGATGACCGTGAGGCGGCCTGCCGTCGGAGCGGAAGGATTTGTACTCGATCATTACGACAAGAGTGCGATCGAGAATCACCTGCACATAGTTGCGGACCGTTTGATGGAGGCGTTTGCGGATCATCCTCCGTACGCGGTATTTAGCGACAGCCTGGAGGATGAAGGATCGGATTGGACGCCCGACCTGCTGCGGGAGTTTCAGCGAAGACGAGGATACGACCTGACTCCGCATTTGCCGGCGCTGGTTGGAGGTGCGGGTCCGGAGACGGCTGCCATCCGCCACGATTGGGGCAGGACCTTGACGGAACTTGCCAATGAGCGTTATCTGCAGCCTCTTCATGCATGGGCGACGCGGCATCACACGCTGCTGCGGTCACAAACGTACGGCGAGCCGCCGGTGACGCTCTCGAGCAATCAGTACGAGGATCTACCGGAAGGAGAAGGCAAGGCGACGTTGTTGATGTGGCGGCAGTTTTCGGACACGCGATGGGCGGCATCGGCGGGTCATCTATTCGGAAAGCCGGTAATTTCGTCGGAGACATGGACGTGGCTACATTCGCCTGCATTTCGCGCGACTCCGCTGGATATGAAGGCGGAAGCGGATCTGCATTTTCTGCAAGGCATCAATCAGCTGGTTGGGCATGGGTGGCCGTATTCTCCCGCTAGCGCGGGAGAACCGGGATGGCGGATGTACGCGGCGGGTGCGTTTAACGAGCACAATCCGTGGTGGTTTGCGATGCCGGACTTGACTGGGTACTTGCAGCGGGTCAGTTTCGCTCTGCGCCAGGGGAAGCCCGCAAATGATGTCGCGGTGTTATTGCCGAATGATGATGCTTGGGCGAAGTTCACGGCGATGGGTCAAGGTGTTAAGTCGTCAGACGGCACGATCAGCACGCATGGAGCGGCCGTCAGCATTGATGAGCTCATGGGAGAACTGCTGGGAGGCAACGTTATTCCGCAGATTCTTGATGCGGGTTACAACCTCGACTTCATCGACGCGGATGCGATCGACAAGTTGGGAATTCCGTATCCGGTGCTGATTTTGCCGGGGGTTGAGCGGCTGCCGGTAGAGACGTATGGAAAGATCGAAGAGTACGCTGCGCATGGAGGGATCGTCATTGCGACGAGGCGAGTGCCGTCGACTGCTCCGGGGTTGATGAATGCAGAGGCCGAAACTGGGCAGATTCGAGCGATCTCTGCGAGCTTGTTTCAATCGAAAAATGCGGTCGGTCACTTTGTCGAAGATGAGAGCCGGTTGGGAGCCGCACTGTCGCAGTACTTGAAACCGGACCTGAGGATTGCTCCGCAGAATCCGGAGGTTGGGTTTATTCATCGCAAATTGGAGAGCGGCGATTTGTACTTCATCGCAAATACCGGGAACAAACTTCTGCACGCGTCGGTTTCGTTTCGCGCGCAGGCTCAACATGCCGAATTATGGGATCCGTTCTCTGGGAAAGTGTCAATGCTTCCACGGGCTAACAATATCCATCTCACGTTTCAGCCTTATGAATCGCGGTTGATTTTCCTGACGAGTGCCTCGGATGAGGTTGAGCCAGATCCGGGTGTTGGTGAGAAGGTGGACGACATTGACATCTCGTCAGATTGGGATGTGACTTTCAAAGGACTTCGTCAGACGATAAGAATGGCAAGGCTACATTCGTGGACTGAGGAGGATCGGTTCAGGTACTACTCGGGGCGGGCTGTGTACGACAAGACACTTGAATTGCCCGAGAAAGATGTGGGCGCGGGCAAGTCGGTGATTCTTGATCTTGGACAGGGGACGGT
>DATJOA010000200.1:0-6289 GCA_035507635.1 Candidatus Acidiferrales bacterium | reverse complement strand
GCATTCAATTCATCCGCATTCAGCGGCACGACCTTGCTGTTGTCCTTCGGTAGCACCGCTTCATAGTTCGGGAATTGTCCTGTGAGCTGCCGCGACGTCAGCAGCCGCGACCCGATCCGGAAGAACAGCGTCGACTCATCTTTCGCAAAATCGACCGTCTCCGCGTCCGTTGAATCCAGCAGCGACTTCAACTCGTCCATCGCCTTCTTCGGCACCAGCGTCTTCATCTCGCCCGAGACGCCGTCGAATTTTTCTCCAGCGCGCTCGCAATGCGCCAGCCGATGTCCGTCCGTCGCCACCATTGTGATCGACTCCGGCTTCAGCAGCATCAGTGCGCCATTCAAGGTGTACCGCGATTCTTCACTCGAAATCGCAAATCCGGTCCGCGCAATCAATCCGCGCAAAACCTGAGATGAAATCTTCACCACGCCCGCAGTCGGAAACGCCGGCAGGCTCGGAAAATTCGACTTCGCCATGCCGACCATCTTCGTATTCGAACGCCCGCATCGAATGCTGACCCAGTGATTCTCCAGCAGCTTGATCGTGATATCGGCATCCGGCAGCAGCTTCACGTAGTCATACAGCTTGCGCGCTGGAATGGTGCACGATCCTTCCTTCTTCACCTTTGCATTGCACGAAGTGCGCAGGCTCAGATCCAGGTCAGTCGCCGTCAGCGACAGCCGGTCTCCCGCGGCCTCAAACAAATAATTGGAAAGGATAGGAATCGTGGTCTTGCGCTCGACCACTCCCTGCGTGGCAGTCAGTTCGCGCAGCAATTCAAATTTGCTGACCGTGATCTCCATGGTTCCCGCGGCAACGGCGGCCTCCACCGGCATAAGTGCATCTCCCGTTCGTCCACTGGGTGCCCCACGTCTCGCGCTTTTTTGCGGGACCTGGGAAATCTCCCCGCTACTTCTCTTACTTCCTTATATCAAATGCAAAACCTATAAAACCAGCAGTAACAGTAGGCCCTGCGGAGAAGTGGAAAACTCTTGCAACTTCTCTTTACTCACCAGCTTCCCGCCCCACCCCTCATGTTAGAAATCGGTCCCAATCTTTTCGGAGTCCCTACCACAATTCGCCCCTGATTCCGATTTCGCCTTCGCCTTACACAACTTCCACACCCAATTCACAGCCACATACAAGGAAGACTGTATTGCAGAGTGGAAAACGCCCGCGCCGCCGCGATTTATCCGCCTAATTGCTCGGTCAGCTTATTGATCAGCCTGTTCAAATCTTTGTCGTTCTTGCGGACCTCTTCAATCTTCTCGACCGAGTGCAGCACCGTCGTGTGATGCTTGCCGCCAAACTGTCGCCCGATTTCCGGCAGCGACGCCTCCGTCAACTGCTTGGCTAGATACATCGCGATCTGCCGAGGATACACAATCGCCCGCGAATTATTCTTCGCCTTGATCTCGACCAGCCTCAGCCCGAATTGCTCGGCCACCATCTTCTGGATCGATTCGATCGTGACCTTGCGCGCCTGCGAGTCAATGAAGTTCTTAAGCACCTGCTGCGCATACGGCAGCGTGATCTCCGCCCCGATCAGCGACGAGTGCGCCACCAGCCGGATCAGCGCGCCTTCCAGCTCGCGCACGTTCGACCGGATATTCGACGCCACGTACAGCGCCACATCCGTGGGCAGCGTGACTTTCTCTTGCTCCGCTTTCTTCTGCAGGATCGCGACCTTCGTCTCCAGGTCCGGCGGCTGAATGTCGGCAATCAGTCCCCACTCGAACCGGCTCCGCAACCGGTCTTCGATCTCCGCCAGTTCCTTAGGCGAGCGGTCGCTGGCAATCACGATCTGCTTCATCGACTCGTGCAGCGCGTTAAACGTATGGAAGAATTCTTCCTGTGTCCGCTCCTTCTGCGCCAGGAACTGTATGTCGTCGATCAGCAGCACATCGACTCCGCGGAACTTGTCGCGGAAGCTCGTCATCTTGTCGTAACGCAGCGAGTTGATCATGTCGTTCGTGAACTTCTCGCTCGAAACGTAGCAGATCGCCGCCTGCGGCATGCGCCGCTTGATCTCGTGCCCGATCGCCTGCATCAGGTGCGTCTTGCCCATCCCAACGCCGCCATACAGGAACAGCGGGTTGTACGCTTTCGATGGACGCTCCGCCACCGCCTGGCACGCCGCATGCGCGAACTGATTTCCGCTGCCGATCACGAACGCGTCAAACGTGTATCGCGGATTCAACTGCGCCGCGCCATCCCAATCGAAGCGCGCCTGCGAAGGCCCAGCCGTCATCGAAGATGCCGACAATCCGCCATCGTGCCGCATCGGAGTTGCGGCCGGATCATCCTCCGGCGTCACGAACTTTACTTCGTTGAACCCGAGGCCCAGCACATCCACTGCTTCCTGAATCAGGTCCGCATACTTGTCGCCGGCGTGGCGAAATTCAACAGTCGGCACGCGGACAAACAGAACTCCGCCGCTCGAGTGGCTATAGCGCGTCGGCTTCAGCCACGTGTCGTATGAATGTCGGTTGATTTTCTTTTCCAGCGCATCGAGAATCCGTGCCCATGGATTTGGGGAAAGTGTTGTTCCGGAAGCTGACATATATGATTTTTCACCAACGCGGCGCCCTGGCGGCTGGTGGCGAGCGCCTGTTAATACTGCCGTTTTATGAAGTAGCTGAAACCGTTAATTGTACTGCGGAATGCGCCTGTTTTCTTGTTGCGCCAATGCAATTCAACGGACGAAGTCAAAAAGCAGGACCAGTCCGGCATACTAGCACAAATTTTTTTGTCATGTGGAAATCTTCTCGGCTGGATTTTTCCGCGATGCTCATTCATCTCCTGAATTCATCCCGCTGTCAAGTACCGCGTTAATAACTGCCGCGCAGACTGTGCACTCCCGCGCGAAAAATTAGAAAATCTCCAGAACTTTTTTCCCACCAAACATGATCCCGACAGCCGGGTTGCCCCACCCTTCTCGCGTATTTTGCGAGAGGGTGGGGATTTTGATTTCTTCAATCAAGAACATGTAAGACGAAAGTGAATTCAAGAAGCGCCTTTGTCGATAAAGCAGAAGTCCGACACTCGAGCCACACACCTTGTCGTTAAGGAAATCCGTTACTCGAGACACCTTTTTGTCATTCCGACGCCCGAGCGAAGCGAGGAAGGAGGAATCTGCTGTCCCGCCAACAACCCCGCCACCACATCCCAACCCCCAACTTCCCCGTTTGTTCCGAAGCGCTCCGCTGATTTATACTTTTGGTTTGTCCCAAGACCCTTGATTGATTCAGGAGCACCTAACTTTTCATGCCCAAGCGTACATTCCAACCCAACCGGCGCAAGCGGTCCAAGAAGCACGGATTCCGCACGCGCATGAAGACCCAGGGCGGCCAGAAAGTTTTATCCCGCCGCCGCGCCAAGGGGCGCAAGCGGGTCTCTGTGAAACCAGGTTTTCGCGAATAGCGTGGCGCGGGCGCCTCGCCCGCTGCTACCGCATTTGGCACCAGAAACTTAGAGGCTCTGTGACCTCCAGTGTGCCCGGAGAATCGAATAAGAGTGTGGAGCAACGTCCGGCGAAGCATAGGTTTCCCCGCACCGTCCGCCTCTTGCGCCACTCCGACTTCGAGCGCGTGTACAAGCAGGGACGCCGTCATTTTTTGCCGTCGATGACCGTGTTTTATCTCGAACGGCAGCAGGAATTGCCCGGCGCGAAAGCAAGCCTTCGCGTCGGATTCACCGTTGGACGCGCCCTCGGCGGAGCCGTCCAGCGCAATCGCATGAAGCGCCGCCTGCGCGAAGCCGTCCGGCTCACCATGCCGGCAGCCGCTCCGCAAGCAGATGTTGTGATCAATCCGAAGAAGGTCGTGCTGACGACCACCTTCGAGACGATTCTGAACGAAGTCAGCCAGGCTTTCGTAGTCATACAAAAGAAGCTCTCCCCGAAGTCGGAGAAGGCAACAGAAAAGACGACGGGAAAATAGGAGAGGTCTCATAAAGCTTCACACTTGGTTTGTCATTGTCATCCCGACCGGAACGTGCCGTTCCCGAAGGGAAAGGCATGCGAAGTGGAAGGACCCTTTGTTCCGGGTTCCACCAACTCTGAAACTGAAATAACCATGTCCATCATCTGGAACTCGCAACCCGAAACCACGGAGGCGCCGAACCCGCTCCAACGCGCAATCGTGATGCTGCTCCGTGCGTACAAGTGGGGAATCTCTCCCATGTTTCGGCCCGCCTGCCGCTACGTCCCAACTTGTTCCGAATACGCGATGGAGGCCGTCGAGCGTTTCGGCGTCATTCGCGGAGGCCTGCTCGCTCTCTGGAGACTCCTGCGCTGCCATCCCTTCGTCAAGGGTGGCTACGATCCCGTAGTTCGATCCGCGCCGCCAATGACCAGCGACCAACGCGTAGCGGCGAAAGACCAGCGACCCATGACCAACCCGTGCCGCCACGCAACTTAAGAAAGCAAAATTACTTTGGCCGACTATCAAAATCCTCAACACGAACCCGGCAACGAACGCCGCCTGCTCCTCATTTTCGTAGTGACGTTCGTCCTTATGCTCGTCTTTGTCCAGGTTCAGAAAAAATATTTCCCTGCGCCGCCTCCGCCGCAGGACCAGAAACAAACCGCCGCCACGCCCGCGCCCAATGAGACGCAGCCTCCGGCTCCGCCCGCGACAACGCAGAAATCGGCAAAATCGAAGTTGGCATCCTCGAAAGCCGCAACACCCGCTCCTGTCGCCAACAAGCAGTCCGAGCACGAATCCGAAACCGTCGTCGAGAATAATCTCTATCGCATCACCTTCACCAATCGCGGCGCCGAGGTGAAGTCTTGGATCCTCAAAAAATACGACAACGACTCGGAAACCGGTCCCCTCGACCTCGTCAATCCGGCCGCCGCCAAGCAGTACGGATATCCGATGTCCCTTTGGACCTACGACGAGGATCTCCGCGGACGTCTCGTCTCCGAGCTCTATGTTCCCTCGGCGACCGGTACTCTCACGAGTCCGGCCTCGCTCACCTTCGAGTATTCCGACGATGTCATGACGGTGCGCAAGACTTTCACCTTCGACAACACCTACATCGTCAAAGTCGACGCCAGTGTCACTTGGCACGGTAGCCCCGCTCCCGCGCTCGTGGCCTGGCCCGCCGGATTCGGCGATCAAACCACCCCGGCCTTTTACGCCTCCTCGTTCATCGACTATCAGTTCAACAAGAACATCGAGCGCCTCGCGACCAAGAAAATCAGTAGCGGCGCGACCATCCCCGGCCCCTTCCATTGGGCCGGACCGAACGATCAATACTTCGCCGCCGTCTTCATTCCCGACGATCCCGCGACCGCGTCGATGGTCACCTTCCGCAACTCGCTCTCGGTTCCCCGCGATCCGCAGAATCCGAGTAATAAAGAACAAACCAAAGTCGAGGTTCTCGGCGCCGCGGTCGGCAATCTTCACGGCTCAATCGCCGAGCGCGTTTTTGTCGGGCCCAAAGAGCCTGACATCCTGCAGACTATTCCTGTGCCCGGACTCACAGGCGCCGACAACGATCTCACCGGCCTCGTTGACTACGGCATCTGGGGACTGCTCGCCAAACCGCTATTCGTGTGGCTCAAGTGGACTTACGCCCACATGATCGCCAACTGGGGATGGGCTATCGTTCTCCAGACCTTGATCATCACCCTCGCTCTGATGCCGCTCCGCTTCATGCAGATGAGGTCGATGCTCAAGATGCAGCGCGTGCAGCCACAGATCAAGTCGATCCAGGAAAAATACAAAAAGTACAGCCTCCGCGACCCGCGCAAGGCTGCCATGAACGAGGAGATCAGCGCCCTCTATAAAAAAGAAGGCGTCAATCCCGTCGGCGGTTGTCTCCCGATGCTGATCCAGTTGCCATTCCTCTACGCCTATTACAAGATGCTCTACGTGGCCATCGACCTGCGTCACGCGCACTGGCTCTGGATCAAAGATCTCTCCGCCGCCGATCCGCTTTACCTGCTGCCGATCTTCATGGTCGTCACCATGATCGTCACGCAACGAATGACGCCGCAGACTGGCATGGATCCCGCGCAGCAGAGAATGATGAACATCATGATGCCGCTCTTCATGGGCTTCATCTTCTTCCGCTTGCAGGCCGGACTCAATCTCTATTACATGGAGAGCAATCTGATTTCGATTGGACAGCAGGCCGTCATCAATCGCAGCAAGCTAGGCCGCGAAATGCGCGAAATGATGGCCAAGCGCGCCCGCAAGAAAGACAAGTAGCGCCGGGGGATGTGTACCCATTGTCATCCCGACCGGAGCACGCCGTTCCCGAAGGGGACGGCATGCGG
>DATJOA010000199.1:0-8947 GCA_035507635.1 Candidatus Acidiferrales bacterium | reverse complement strand
TGGCGTCGCCAGGAAGTTGAAGAGGGCGAAGAGTCGGGCGCGGCCACTCCCGGCGAGATGCGGTTGCACGGATTCGTTTCGAAGCCTGAGATCCAGAAGCTCAATCGCAACTCGATTTTCGTTTTCGTTAACGGACGCCTCATTCGCGACCGGCTCGTGCAGCACGCGCTCACCGAGGCCTATCGAAACATCATTCCGCCGACCGTCTATCCGGTGGTGCTGCTGTTTCTGGAATTGCCGGCGGCGGAAGTCGATGTCAATGTGCATCCGTCAAAGACGGAAGTGCGATTCCGCCAGCAGAGCGCGATGCACGATTTCGTTCGCGATTCGGTTCGCGCAGCTCTAATGAAGGCGCGTCCGGTGCCGCAGTTTGTTACGGAGATGCGCGCGCATGCCACCGCGAGCCAAGCATTGAGCCCGGGAGCAACGGCAGGTCCGCAGGTCTCGACCTTCGCAGCTCCCGAATCCGAGCGCCGGGAACCGGAAGCCGGTTTCTCCCTGCATGAACAGTCGCTGCCGCCGATCTCCGCTCGCCTCGAGTTCGACGGATCCATCGCGGTCGAAGCGAACGCGGCCATCCCCGTAGCGCGGGGGTTGGAGCATGCCGCGCTCGAGCCAAATTTTGCGTCGACGCTCCCGCAAGTCGATGCTGTTCCTGACAACGGATGCTCTCCCGTTCTCGACGTCAGCGAAGCGGAGCCGACGCTCTCGTCTTTGAGCACGCTCCATCCGCTGGGGCAGATTCGAAATTCGTTCATCCTCGCCGTCAACGAAGATGGGCTCTGGATCATCGATCAGCACGTTGCGCATGAACGGGTGCTGTTCGAGCGTGTCCTGAAGCAGCGGGCGGCGCAGCGAGTCGAGAGCCAGCGGCTGCTGATGCCGATTCTTCTGGAACTCACTCCCGCGCAGCAAGCCGTTTTCCACGAGATCTCCGACGAATTACAGCACAACGGATTTGAAGCCGAGCCATTTGGCGCCCGCAGTGTAGCGGTGAAAGTTGCTCCGGCAGGAATTGACGCGGGTGCCGTCGAACGCATGCTGCACGAATTGCTCGACCAGTTCTCGCGCGAAGAGCAATCCTTGAATCTGGAAAAGATCCGCACGCGCATCGCGGCTTCGATTGCGTGTCACGCGGCCATCAAAGTCAACATGCCACTGGAGCAGAACAAAATGGAGTGGCTGCTCGCGGAATTGGCCAAAACCGATCACCCGATGTCGTGTCCACATGGCAGGCCAGTCGTCCTGCGGTATTCTGTGAAGGACATTCAACGGGCGTTTAAGAGGATCTAGCAATAAGTAATGAGCAGTGAGCTATGAGCGATCGGCCAAGTTCTGCTCATCGCTCATGGCTCATTGCTCATTGCTCACCGCTTCTTTATGACTGACCTCGAACTTCAACAGCTCCGGCGCGAGAAGTGGCGGCTGGATGGCAAGCCCATCCGGACGATCGAGCAGGCGCGCGCTTTTTTGGAGGATGCCGGATTCTGCTTCCTGTATCCGCAGCGCCCGGCGCTGCCGGTGCCGACATTCATCGGGGCATTTGTCGGATCGGACGACCGGCTGCCGGAGTGGCAGCACGCTTTCAAGGATCCGCGGGCGGCCGAGGCCACTGAATTGATGGTCCGACTGCTGCGCGAGCGCAGCGCATTCGAAGCCAACCTTTTTGAAGAGAACAACGGATTTCTCGTCGCCGCATCGGTGTTCCCTTATTTCTACGCGATGGTGGGCGAGCGCAATCCCAAGCTGCCGCCGAAGGCCGGATCACGCTCCGCATATTCCGCGCTCGCGTGCGACGCATACGCGCTGATTCAGCGCGAGGGAGCGATCTCGAAGCAGAAGCTGCTGGAGGAATTAGGCGGAGGAACCTCCACGCCAGCGCTCGACAAAGCCCTGGCGGAGCTCTGGTCGAAGCTGCGCATCACTCGCGTGGACTACAAGGCGAGCGAGGGATCGGTCTGGGACCTGCTCTATCGCTGGGCGCCGGATGCAGTGAAAGAAGGCGTGGGCTTGTCCGTTCCCGAGGCGCTCTCGGCGCTGGTTTCGAAATATCTGGACTGCACGATCGCGGTGGAACAGGCGGAACTGGAAGCGTTCTTCGGCAACTTCATCGCGCGCTCGAAAGTCAAAGAGGCCGTGAATGCACTGCTGGCCGCGCGGGAGCTGAGCTTCGTGCACGTCGGAGGAAAATCCATGTTGCAGATTACGCCGGCCAAAACGCCTTTCGCTCCTCCGCACAGTGCGGCAAGATGAAGTCTCGGATAATTGCTTCCAATTCTTATCGCGGCCGCATTGCTCCCTCGCCGACCGGCTTTCTCCACGTTGGACACGCGCGCACGTTCTGGATTGCGGCCCAGCGAGCGGCCGAGCGGAACGGAACACTCATTCTTCGAAATGAAGATCTCGATCCGCAGCGATGCCGCCCCGAATTCGTTCGGGCGATGATCGAGGACTTGCACTGGCTCGGAATTTGCTGGTCCGAGGGGCCGGATTGCGGCGGACCATTTGCTCCTTACACACAAAGCGAGCGCCGCGAGCATTACCTCGCAGCGTGGCGGCGTCTGCGCGAGATGGGCATGATTTATCCCTGCACGTGCTCGCGAAAAGATGTGGTGCTCGCGGCAGGTGCGCCCAACGACTTCGATGACGAGCCGATCTATTCGGGAAAGTGCCGGTCTCGCGCGATGAAGTCCGACTCCGGCCTCATTAAACCGGAGCAGCCGGCCGGGAGGAACTGGCGGTTCCGCGTTCCAGATGGCGAGGAAGTTTCCTTCAGCGATCTGCATCTCGGCCCGCAACGCTTCATTGCCGGGCGCGACTTCGGTGATTTCATCGTGTGGCGTGACGACGTTCCGGCTTATCAACTGGCGGTCGTTGTTGACGATGCTGCAATGCAGATCACAGAGGTCGTCCGGGGAGCCGATCTTTTGAAATCGACGGCGCGGCAAATCTTGTTGTTCCGCGCTCTCGGATGGAAGATTCCCGACTATTATCACTGCGATCTCGTGCGCGACGATGCGGGAATCAGGCTCGCGAAACGCCACGATTCTCTCAGCATTCGCAGGCTGCGCGAACTGGGATGGTCTCCCGAGCGCGCGCGCGGAGCTTAACCGTGATAGATAAGCGTTCAAAGTATCGGAGGGATCGCGGCTGATTCACGCCGCTCACCGTGTACAATCTTGCTCGACAATGAACGCTGAACCGACGGAGAAACCTGCCCGCAAATTGATCATCGCCATCGATGGCCCGGCTGGGGCGGGGAAGAGCACGATCGCCTCTCGCCTGGCGCGGAAGCTCGGCTATGTGAATCTGGAAAGTGGCGCGATGTACCGCGCGCTGGCGCTCAAGGCTATCGACACCGATACGTCTTTCGACGACGAAGCGGCGCTCGTGAAACTGGCGGAAGGCTCCCACATTCGATTGGAGCCCACGTTGGGCGGTAACCGCACGATTCTCGACGGGAAGGACGTTTCTTCGCGGATCCGCGAGCGGGATGTGACGGAAGCGGCATCCCGAGTGTCCGTGCATCCCAAAGTTCGCGAGTGGATGGTGTCACATCAGCGCGCCATGGGCGCGGGCGGCGGAGTTGTGATGGAAGGGCGCGACATCGGAACCAAAGTTTTTCCGGATGCCGATCTCAAGATTTTTCTGGATGCCGACCCTGTCGTTCGCGAGCAGCGGCGTATGGCGCAGCAGAAGATTCAAGGAGAGCTTGCGGCCAGCGTCGCCGCCGAATTGCGCGAACGCGACCGCAGAGACCGCACACGCGCTGCATCACCGCTCGTGGCCGCTCCCGACGCGGTACAGATCAATTCGACTGCAATGAGCGAAGATGACGTGCTGGCGCGAGTGGAGGGACTGGTCGCGCGAAGGCTGTCGTGACACGCGACTGCTTCGGTGACTCTACCCGCGCGCCGCGGAAGCAGCACGACGGAGTGCAGGGAACGGTCGGACCTTTGGCCGGCCGGCCTTCTGCGCCAGCCACAGGTCTCTTTGTACTTGCATTTTGAGCCAGAAATCGGCGGACGTTCCAAGAGCTGCGGATAACCGCAGGGACATGGGAGCGGAAATCCCGGCTCGCCCGTTCAAAATCCTCGACAGGTGGGCTCTGGTTACGCCAAGATGGCTCGCCGCTTCTTTTACGCTGATGTCTCCGAGATAGTCTCGTAGAACTTCACCAGGATGCGCCGGATTAAAAATCATTTTAGACCTCAATCAGTGATAATCCTGGTAGTCAACCAGGATTGCGTTCTCGCCTTCAAACGCGAACGTCAATCGCCAGTTGCCACTCACCGAGACGGACCAATGTCCTTCCAAGTCGCCTTTCAGGGGATAAAGGTTGTTTCCTGGTGCATTCATGTCTTCGGCTTGGCTCGCTACATCCAGAGCCGTAAGCAATCTTCTCAGCCTTTCAGCATCTTTCGGCTGAATGCCCGGTTTGGACCCGGTTTCAGCGAACTTCTTCAATCCCTTGTGCCGGAAGCTCAGGATCACTGTATAGTGTATAGTCTCGCTATACGCTTGGCAATGGCGCCTTGAGGAGGCCTGGACTGCCCTTCAATTATCGGTGGGCTCGACTTTTTGCGGCGGAGCTGGAAGTTCCTTCGCCTTGGGCGATTTCGGCGCGGGTGGGCCGCCCGAAACACCTTCTTTCGGCCCGCCCGCGTTAGCCGCCTTGCGAATCTCGATATTGTCGTGCTCGTTATTCACGACAATATGCGAGGATCCATTGCCCACGGTTCCGCTCGCGCGGGATTGGCTATCCTCGTTGTCCACTTTCAACTCAGGAAAGTCCGACTGGATCTCCCCGTCGCGCGTCTGCGCATCCACGCGGAATCCGGCATGTTCCGGCAGGCCAATCTGAACGTCGCCGCTGCGGTTGTCGATCTGGATGTTGCCGACCTTGCGCATCTCGAGTTCAATCGATCCGTTGTCGTTCTGCAAGCGAACGTCCCCCGTCACGTCGTCGAGCCGGATATTCTTGGACCGCGTCGTGAGGTGGAGCGGGCCGGTAATCTGCTCGGCATGAAGCTCGTCGGAGTCCAGATCGAGCGAGCCCGCGATGCTCGAGAATTCCATATCGGTTCGTGAAGACTTGAACGACACCGTTTTCGCGATGCGTTCGAGCTTGACGCTTTCCTGAAACTCACCATTGAGCGTCACCGCTCCTTTGACGTCGGCCACCGAGACTTCGTCGACTCTGCCTTCGACGTGAACGTCCCCGTTGATCTGCTCGATCTTCACCGAGCCTTTTTCCTGGCTCACTTTCACGCTGCCGTTAACGTCTTCCACGGATGTGTCGGAATGCTGGGTCGAGAGATCGACGGTACCATCGCGCCCGACAACGCTGACGTCGCCCCGCCGGGAATTGACCGTCACCGGCGCTTTGCGCGGCAGCGAGATATCGAGATCCGTTTCGATGGGGTGATCGCCCGCTCCCTCCACTTTGGCGTCGAGCGTGACAAGTCCGCCAATCGTCGTGATGGTTGGTCTGGTTTCCCCGTTGTATTTGTCGGCGTCGCCCTGATTCTCGGCAGCGACGCGCTTGCGGATCACGACTGTGATCTTGTTGTCGTCGGAGGCGTGAACGGTGACCGCACCGCGATTGTCGATGACTTTCAAACTTGCTCCGGCGGGGAAGTCCTGAACCAGCTGGTCATTAAAGTTGTAAGTTTGCCCGCCAAATATGTTGGGAAAGTCGTCGTTATCGAAATTGAAGTTGTCGCGCATCCCCGACCAGTCCACGTGTTCCAATTGCGTGGCGGCGAGCCCGAAGACCACGATCATGACCAGCAGCAGGACTCCACCTGCGCCGATGCCGGAAGCGCGCGTTCCTTCGCGCTGCGCCTGCATGTGCTCGATCAGCTTGATCACGCCCCACAGGATCAGCAGCACCGGCCAGTAATTGGCAAACAAGTGCGCCAGGCGGCTGACCGAGAGAATGTGCATGGTGCCGAGCAAAAAAACTGTCCCGACGATGATGAGCACGAACGCTCCCGCCATCGAGCGGTGACGGCGCGGCGGCAGAGGAGCGATCGGCGGCGGAGTCATGACTGGGCTAGACATTTTTCACCTCGCCCGAGGCGGGCTGCGAGCCCGGAATCGAACTCGATCCCGGTGCGGCAGGAGGTGGCGGAGCGGTGGGCGGAACTCCCGGCGTTGCCGGAGGCAGCGGCCCCACATGCCCCGTGTACGAAGCGTTGCTCTGGATCAGCTTGACGACTCCAATGACGAGCAGAATCGCCGGCCAGGTTCTGCCGAAGCCGATTCGCGAAGTGCTATCGAGCAGGAACAGCACGCCCAGCGTCACCAGCATGGCCGGGCCCATGAGCCGCCGAGTCCGGCAGCGGTCGCACTGGCAACGGGCAATCGTGCTGCCGATCAGGCCCCATTGTTTGGCGAAGAGCCATGCGCCCAGGAAAATCAGAATCAGCGGCCAGAAGCGGTCCAGGCCGAACTCAAACAATCCTGCCGTATGCAGAAGGAAGAGAACGCCGAGGCCAATCAGGATCGCGGCTCCGGCGGGAACTTTTGTACCTTCGAGTTTCTCGCCTGCGCCGAACGTCGCGGCCAGTCCGAACGGATCCGGGGCAGGTTCGCCCAGCTGGATGGCCCTCGCCGATCGCACGGCATCGATGATCTGGTAGACGTAGAAGAAGCCGGTCGCGATGCCCAGCATCGTGATCACGTACCACGGCAGATCGGAGCCGAGGCCCAGAATCAGCAGGACCATGATGACCAGGTGCGACAGTCCCTTGGCATACTGCCCGGCATAGACGGCACCCACGCCGATCGGAAAGAATCCGGCAAGAATTCCAGCAACAGCCGGGTTCGGCCCCGAATTCATGGGCGGACGCACACCCGGAACGAATGGCGGCACCGATCCCGGCGGATAAGTCTCTTGCGCCGGGGGAACGAATCCCGAAGCCGGCGGCGTGCCTTCCATGCGCGCAGCCAGGCAGGATTCGCAATAGATCACCCCCCGGACGTCGCGGGTGCACTGATTACAGAGTGGCTTTCCGCAGGTGCGGCAGAATGCCACTGCAGCTTGATCGCTATGAGTGGCGCAGTTCATACGAACCTCCTGTACGTGGTCACCGACACTACAGGCAGATCGCAAGCATTCACTCCATTCAGAGATGGACCCCGGTGAGCGGCAGCCAGAATCAATTGACCCTCCCGCTGGCTGTAGTTCCGCTCCTGCTTCTGCTCGGGCTGTTGTGTTGTGTCGTTCTTATGCTCCTTCCGTTCCTTGGGCGCGGACTCGACCGCCGGCGCCAGATTGCGCCTGATTCCGTGCAGCGCAGCCTCCACTTCATACACGGCCCGCGCGTTTTCGAAGTAGCGGACAACGCGAGCCTGCGTATTGTAGTACGTGTGCCGGATTGCGGTAGGCCGCAAGTCGATCGAGCGGATATCCGATGGCTTCACCCCTGCGACCGTCAGTCCGACCGACAGCGCGAAGAATGCCATGCCGAAAGACATGGCAAAGCGCGGCTGGCGGACCATCGCCCACAGAGGCTCCAGGAACGAGGCCTGTACGTGCTCCAGCCACGAGATCCGCGGCTGACGCACAGGCTTGGAAGCCCAAAGGCGCTGGGTGTCAACGCCTGTCGTAGATGCCAGGATATTCGTAACCAGACTGGCCGGAGGCTCCACCTCCGTGAGACCCTTCAGCCAGCCGCGGCCCGCTTCAGCTTCGGCGAGCAGCTCTCCGCACGCCTTGCAACTCCGGGCGTGGGCCTGGAACCGGTCGAGTCGAGCCCCGCTCAAGACGCCATCCAGCGCGTCCGCAAGCAGCAGATCGAACTCGTTGCACTCGATTCCGTGATTGGTGTGATCGTTTTTCGTTCGATCTGGCATCACATCACCTGCCTATAGGTACGTTGTAGGAGCCTTGCAAGTTCCGCCCGACCCCTGTTTATTCTCGATTTCACTGTGCCCTCCGGAACCCTCAAAACGGCGGCGATTTCCTTGTAATCCATATCCTGTAAGTCCCTTAGAATCAATGCTTCCCGAAGTTCGGGAGAAAGTTTGCCCAAGGCCTGGTGCACGGTCTCGGAGACCTCCCTTTGGCGCACCCGGGCGTCCGGCGGAGCCGATTGGTCCGGGATTTGCTCGCTGAGCGGCTGGGCATCCTCATGGTCACTGGCGGCGGAATCCATGGAGTCGGTGATACGGTCCTGCTTGGTCTTGCGGAAATGGTCCACCAGCAGGTTGCGGGTGATAGTGGTCACCCACGTGACAAACGCCCCTTTGGATGGGTCATAGCTCGTAAGCGTGCGGTACATCTTGATGAAGACGTCCTGGGTGAGGTCCTGGGCGTCGTCGGAGGATCCGGCGAAACGGTAGCAGATGTTGTAGATTCTCCGGTTGTAGGTCTGCACGATTTCCTCCCAGGCAGCGGCATCCCCGGCGATACAACGCCGGACCAGCATCGAGACGACCTGGACGTCTTCCACTTGTGCTCCCCGGAAAAACTACAGCTTGAACTGAGACTTGGGCTGCAAAAACCGAGACCGACTCAACGCCCACGGGTGAATACGTGTTTGCAGGCCATCAAGTTCGCAGCCAGACCCGAGCCAGGACGTGAAACAGGGCATTGTAGCAGCGGAGAGAGGGAATCCTCAGTGTCCGCAGAGGCGCGGCGGGCGTGCGAGGGTCACTTCGGGGCGTGACTTTGTGGATAAAAAAGTGGCGCACCGAAAGTGCGCCACGTGATTTGTGCAAATGCGAACCGACTGCCTACTGACTGAGATATGCGAGGGTCAGTTGGTTCATATCGGCTTCAATCGCGATCACCTTGGTCGTATCGACTACGTAATAGACGAAGGTGTCCGCGTTGGTTGAAGTCGTAACGTCCAGACCCGTGAGCGTGCCCGGACTGAAGACGCCATCCGAAGCAGCCGTGAACGTTCCCGAGACGGTTACATTCGATACTGGCGCA
>DATJOA010000198.1:0-13972 GCA_035507635.1 Candidatus Acidiferrales bacterium | reverse complement strand
GCGTGGAGAAAGTTATCGCCGGATCACTCTGCTCTTCGTGCTTGGCATAGACGTTGAAGCGGTCACCTTCCACGGGCATCTTCCGGGTGTGATAGCCGATGCGGCAAAGCTCGCCGTAAAGATAATTTCCGACCGCAGCCTCGTTGCCCGAGATCGATTCGATATCCACGAGTTGCCGCGTGAGCGTGATTGCGTCCATGTAGGAGAGAATAGCAAAAGCGGAACTCGGACCTTGGACGTCAGACCTCAGGCTCTCCCTTTTCGGTCTCCGGTATTCGGCTGCATGCCTTCGAGACATGCATTGATCGCGAGGGCCTGGCGGCAAATGACCAACGACCAGCGACGGACGACGGACGACGTTCCCCCCATTGTGTAATCTGTATCCGTGCTCTCATCCAATTCCTCCATTCGATCTCTCTTCCTCGACGGGCCTGCGGGACGCCTTGAAGCGCTGCTGAACGCCGGGGCCGAGAATGCAACACACGCGGCGGTTGTGTGTCATCCGCATCCGCTGTTTGGGGGAATGCTCCACAATAAAGTCGTCTTCCACACGATGAAAGCACTGAACGGCTTCGGATTTCCCGTGTTGCGCTTTAATTTTCGAGGCACCGGGCTGAGCGAGGGGGAACACGATCACGGAATCGGCGAGGTCGAGGACGTCCGCACCGCGCTCGGCTGGCTCGACCACGCCTTTCATTTGCCACTGATCTTTGGCGGATTCTCTTTCGGCGCTGCGGTCGGACTACGAGCGTCTTGCTCCGATTCACGGGTCGAAGCTCTGATTGGGGTAGGCGTGCCGGTCGCCCCCGTTGCCGCCGATACCGAAGAGCCACGGACGTATACCTTCGATTTCCTGCGCGAATGCGCGAAACCAAAGCTGTTCGTCAGCGGAGCCCGCGACCAGTTCGGCCCGCGCCCGAAGCTGGAAGCTCTGGTCGCTTCGGTTCCCGAGCCGAAGAAACTCGTCATTATCGAAGGAGCCGATCATTTCTTTGAAGGACGCCTGCGCGAGCTGCGAGAGGCGGTCGAGAACTGGGTGAAGGATGTCGTGATCCCGCGATAGTTCCTTCGGAAGGACGTTGTCCCAGTCGCGCGATTGCCTGCCCGTATAATCCCTGCGATGTCTCTTCCGTCCGAGCGAATGCGACAGTTCGAAGCCATGCGCCAATCCGGGCGCGGCATTTTTCAGCAGGCTCTAAAAGAAGCCTCGATCTCTCGCGCGTTTTCGCGGCATGTTGAGTGTCAGCGTGGCGTGCTGCGGGTTTGCGAAGATCTCTACGACCTGCATTCGTACTCGCGTGTGCTGGTTCTATCGCTCGGCAAGGCGGGACATACGATGGTGGAAGCTCTGTCGCAGCAGGTTGGCGAGTCGCTCGAAGGAATCGTCGCGACGTCGGTGGAACCTGCGTCGCAGGTGCGCGGATTCCGCTATTTTCGCGGTGGCCATCCCACACCCAATCCGGAATCGATTGCGGCCGCGAATGCAATGCTTCGCGCTGTCGAATCCCAGGCCGCCTCATCGCTGGTGGTTTTTCTGCTGAGCGGCGGAGGATCGTCGATTGCCGAAAAGCCAATTGATGACGAGATCTCGCTGGAAGATCTGGTCGCGACATATCGTGGCCTGGTGCACTCCGGCGCGCCGATTGCCGAGATCAATGCGGTACGAAAACATCTATCCGCAATAAAGGGGGGACGCCTGGCCCAGGCCGCATTTCCGGCGCAGCAGGTTTCTTTGCTGGTCTCCGACGTTCCCGATAACACGCCCGACGCGCTCGCCTCCGGCCCGACCATGCCAGATTCGACCACCGTAGAAGATTGTTATCGCATTGCCGAGAAGTACAATCTGCTGCCGCAACTGCCCCAGTCGACGCGAGAATTGTTTGAGCGGCACGCGTTAGAAGAAACGCCAAAATCGGACGATCCGGCGTTCACCCGCGCGCGCTGGTGGACGGTGCTGTCGAACCAGACTGCGATCGAAGAGGCGGGCAACGCCGCCGAACGCGCCGGTTTCATCGTGAATGTCGATAATGGTTGCGACGATTGGGATTACCAGAAAGCCGCGGATTATCTACTTCAGAGGGTGCGCGAGTTGCGGAAGCAGTTTTCCCCCGTCTGCCTGATTTCCGGCGGCGAGGTCACAGTCAAAGTGACAGATGGTGGTGTCGGCGGGCGCAATCAACAATTTGCGCTGGCGTGTGCCGAGAAAATTGCCGGAGAGAACATCACGGTTTTCAGCGCGGGAACCGACGGCGTGGATGGCAACAGTCCCGCGGCCGGAGCAGTTGTCGACGGAAGCACTGTCGAACGCGCGCAGAAGATGGGACTCGATCTGCGGAAATCGCTCAAGGAATTCGACGCCTATCCGCTGCTCCGCGCGATTGGCGACACAATCGAAACCGGCCCCACCGGCAATAACTTGCGAGATCTGCGAATTCTGCTGGCGTATTAACGAGCAATTCTAAAACTCTCACGCGGGGCGACTGATGCCGCCCCGCGCGAATGTTTGTTACGCGGTCTTCTGCATCTTGGCCATGGCTTCGTCCATGCCTCGCTTCATCTCATCCATCGAGAGATCTTTCGTGTGCGTAGCGATGGACCACTTGTGCCCGAACGGATCCTTAAGGCGGCCGTAACGGTCGCCCCAGAACTGATCCATGACGGGCATTTCTACTTTTGCCCCGGCCTTGATGGCACGATCGAAAGCTTGATCGACATTGTTGACATAAATGTGCAAGCCCATGCTCGTGCCGCCGCCATTCGTGTCGGGACCCACCGCGCCGAAGTCAGGGAACTCGTCGGCGAGCATGACGATGGAATCTCCGATCTGCAATTCGGCGTGCATGACTTTGCCGCTGGGGTCTTTCATCACTCCGCGTTCGGTTGCGCCGAACGCCTGCTTGTAGAACTCAATGGCGCGCGCTGCGTCGCGAACGGTCATGAATGGTGTAAGTGTGTGATAGCCCTCAGGAATAGGTTTTACGGACATGATGCCTCCTGGTTGGGAATTTTCGGAGTGGCGTTTCCCCCAATATACTCCGGGCATTTGTGATCGGAATCCGGCAGCGCCGGAAATCTCGCAACCTTTTCGCCCCGTCGCGCTGATTCGGCGGCTGTTTGTGGCTCGACGTAATCAAACCACAGTTATTTGTTTTGTGCTGACGTCTCGGGGGGTTGAGATATGGTAAACAGGCAGAAGAACAATGCGGAAGATTCTGTGGCGGACGGGGGAGGTATTCAGACTGCACACTGTCTAGAAGAACCGCGTCACGCCCTCTTCCATAACGACGACCTTATCCTCGATGCCGGCTTTGCGAGCTTCCCGGTCGAGCAACTGCAATGGCTCCTCCACCGGCTCGTGGGAAAGGCGGAAGGTCCCGTAGTGCATGGGAACCATCCAGCGCGACTTCAGATCGAGGAATGCGCGAGTGGCGTCACCGGGGTCGGCATGGACGTTTCGGAATTGCGGTGGGTTATAGGCGCCGATCGGGAGTAAAGCTACCTCCGGCGAAAGGCGGCGGCCAATCTCGCGAAATCCGGAGAAATAAGCCGTGTCGCCGGCATGATAAACGGAGTGCTTGCCGGTCTTTAGCACGAATCCACCATATCCGCGATGCGAATCTTTCAACACTCGGGCGCCCCAGTGCTGCGAGGGTACGTGCGTCACGGTCAGGTTACCGTGCCGGGAATTCTTCCACCAGTCGAGTTCAATAATCTCGGAGAAACCGAGATCCGCGACCAGATCCGAGACATGTGTCGGAATGATGATCGTCGGCGCAGTCCCGCGCTGACGCAGACTATTTTGCACAATGGACCGTAGCGACGGCCGATGCAGATGATCAAAATGGGCGTGCGAGACCAGGACTAAGTCAATCGGCGGTAGATCGGCGATGCGCAGTCCCGGACGACGTAGCCGCTTCAGAACAAACAGCCACCGCGCAAAGTTCGGGTCGATCACTACACTCTTGTTGCCAATCTGCACGAAGAAGCTGGCGTGTCCAACAAAAGTCACTCCGAGTTCGCCATTGGTAGCGAGACGTGGCTTATACGTTTGACCGGAGCGCGGGGTCACCGCAGAGTGCCGCACCAGACGGGAGAACTGTGTAGCGCGCTTACGAAGAGCCGGATTGCGTAGCGTTTGTTTGATCATCCTGCGACGGGCCCGGGAAAAGCCGAAGCAACCTCATTCCTGATAGTAATCCTGACAGCCGCAGAGCGGCGAAATTGCTTCTGCCATGTTAGATGAAATGCGACGGTGCCACGCTGCTTTTTAGTTTGAAACCGGTACGGCAGTAACTTGCTGGCACAACGAGGAAAAAATCAAAAAAGAGAGCCGCCCGGTTTCCGGCAGCTTCCGGAATGCCCTGCAATCAGCGAATCCAGCGTGAGGAAGGAATTTCGCGATGTCCTTCATCGTCGTAGTAGAACTTCATCGCGTGATCCGATTTTGCGTCAGGAACCGGATGGTCGTTTACCGAACTGAAGCGTGGAGCATCGTAGGAGACCGGCAAGGCTGTCTTCGTTGTGTACATCGATTCGTTGTAGGTTGTGCCGACCAGCGGCTGCGCCACCGGGAATACACCGAACGGATTTCCGTTCACGTAGGAGACACCGATGTAGTCGGCGACCATCGGTCCATTGTCAGAGACTGGGAGCGCGCTGATTTTCATCGGCCCGGCGATTCTCGCTCCTGCAGTCCATGTCTGCCCGCCGTCGATCGAAGTGGTATAGCCCACCTCCAACTGGCACGTATTCGTATTGCACGAAGCATTGGGATAGTAGTAGTAAACGATCGCCAGATGAGCGTTCGCCCCCGAAGTTGTGGGATCGACGCCAATGCCCGGAATGAAGTGATCGACCGCGCTCGTTGTCGGGTCGATCGGGATTCGCGTTACCGTGCTCCAGGTCGTGCCGTCAGACGAAGTGCTCATTACGATGTCGTTCGAGGCGCATTTCGCGCGAAAGCGGCAATCCGACCAGACAACATATACATTTCCGGCGCCATCAATGCCGGCCGACGGCAGATTCGGATTGCGCAGTCCCGCAGCGACGAAATGACTCTGAATCGTGGCGATCGACTGACTTTTTCCCCAACTCGCGCCCCCGTTGGTGGACGAGAAAACATCGATGCCTCCGCCCTGGAAGGGAACAATCACCGTTCCGTTCGGCTGCACCAGAGGCTCACCACCAAGACCACCCGCATGATCGGACGAAGCGAGTCCCGGGCCCCAGGTTTGTCCGCCGTCGCTCGATACGCTCATCAGCACGTCGCCGGTGCCGTATGCCTGATCCCACTCGGTGTAGCAGTTGCCATAGTAAGGACTTGTGGTCGTGTTGTCGCACACGGTCCAGTTCTTGTCGTCCAGGTGCGTCTTGTCGATGATGATCGGATTGCCCCAGTTCAGACCATTCGTGGACCGGCTCACAGCAACGTCGCCAATCAGCCCCGAGCCGGAGCTCAGACCCGCCAGCGGCAGAGTCGAAATCAGCCACTGTCCATGTTTGGCATCATAGGCGACGGAAGGGTCGGCGGCTGCGCCATAGGTTCCGTTCTTGTAATTCACGGTCAGGCCTGGAAGTAAGCCGTACTTCCATGTCTTGCCGCCGTCGCTGGATGTCGAATAGCCGATGTCGCCGCTGCCCCATCCGATGCTTCCCGGACGTCGTGCCACGTGAAACGTGCTGACCAGCGTATTGCCCCATGCAAAGGTATCGGGTTCGACTTCGGTTTTGTGGTCGCTGTCGCTATTGGTTAGATTATCGACGCTGATTCTCACGATTGATGTCTGCGAGAGACCGGGAAGAGCCACCAACAAAAGGGCCAGCACAATGGCGGCGGACAGGTATCGAACTTCGTGAACCACGTGAACCGAAGGGGATGTCATCGGAGTCCTTTGTGAAATAAGGCCTGGTCAGCCGACGCCGGAGCCAGCGGATACGGTCCGGAGTGAACTGTCCGCGCAATATATCGGATCACTCCTCCGCTGTCGATATGAAGGAAATTTCATAGTCCACTGCGCCTGCAACAGCATCGATCAGAAAATTTGCTTCGATTGCTTGACCTAAATCGCCGCGGTCATATCTAATCCGAAGGCATTCCCTGCAAAAGGTTGGAGAAAGAAGGAGAGTCCCGCATGCGAGTTGCGTTTCTAGGTCTCGGAATCATGGGTCAGGCGATGGCCACGAATCTGGTGAAGGCGGGCCACGAAGTCACAGTCTGGAATCGCACTCCGGGAAAACTGGTGGAAGGTGCGGGCGTCGCTCCGACGCCGGCGGCCGCGGCGCAGGGAGCAGAAGTTGTCTGGCTTTGCGTTTCCGATACGGACGCCGTCGAGCAAGTGATATTCGGCAAAGACGGTGCAGCATCGTCAATCACGGAAGGCGTCATCGTCGCCGATTCGAGCACGATTTCTCCTTCGGCGACGCTGAAGTTTTCGGAACAGGTGAAGGCGAAAGGTGCAGCCTGGGTTGATGCGCCGATGACTGGATCGAAAATCGGCGCCCGCGATGGCACGCTCGTCTTTATTGTGGGCGGCGCAGAAGATCAAGTCGAGCGCCTCAAGCCCTTATTCGCGGCCATGGGAAAGAAGATTTTCCGGATGGGCGAGACCGGCAAGGGACAAGCCACGAAGCTTGCCATGAACCTGCAGGTCGCCCTTATCTTTGAAGGATTTGCCGAGGCCCTGACGCTAGCCACCAAGCTAGGTGTCGACACACAGCAACTCTTGGGGCTCATTGAGGCCACGATGGTCCGGTCTGGAGTAGTCGACTACAAGGGCCCGTTCATCCTGCAGCGTGACTTCACTCCGAATTTTCCGCTGCGCCTTATGCACAAAGACATCCGCTTGACGTTGGAGGCAGCAAAAGAAGCCCGTGTGAAACTCCCAGCGCTCGAAACGGTAGAAGAGGTCTATGAAATGGCCACCGAAGATGGCAACAAAGATCTGGACTACGCGGCCACCCTCACGCTGCTCGAGAAGTGGGCGGGAGTGCAGGTGAAAGGCAAGGCTGCTTAGAGCCAATCCTCCTCCGGCTCAGAAATACATCCCGACCATTCCGAAGACCTCACAACCCCGGCGATGAAGCTCCCCAGCCCGGAAACCCGCGACCAGTACCATTACTGGCGTAATGCGCTAAATCGGTCTATTACACAAGTATTACAGTTCGCTGGTCCGTTCTGCTGATAGTTTAAGCGCTGACAGTCATCCAAGCTGAAAAGGGATTGGGGACCCTCCTTCCACATGCAACTGCAAGATCTCGAGAAAACACAAGCGCCCAAAGACGAAGTTAACTGGATAACAGCCATTTTCATGGCGATGTTTCACGTGGGAGCCATCGCGGCCCTTTTCTTTTTCACCTGGAAGGGCCTCTTCACCGCGATCCTTCTATGGTGGGTAGCGGGCAGTCTGGGCATCGGCATGTGCTATCACCGGTTGCTGACCCATCGCGGCTACAAGACGCCGAAGTGGGTGGAATACTTTTTGACGGTCTGCGCCACGCTCGCGCTCGAAGGCGGACCGATCTTCTGGGTAGCCACCCATCGGATACATCATCAATACTCCGACCTCGAGGGGGACCCGCATTCGCCGATTGACGGCAAATGGTGGGCGCACATGGGCTGGATACTCATGGGCAAGTCCATGCACCATGACGCGACCACGCTGGCGCGCTACGTTCCCGACCTTGCCAAAGACAAATTTCACGTCTGGATCACGAAGTATCACTACGTCCCGCAGATCATTCTTGGCGTGATCCTGCTCGCCATTGGCGGCCTGCCGCTGCTCTTGTGGGGCACGTTCTTCCGCACTGTTTTCCTTCTCCACTGCACTTGGCTCGTGAATTCCGCGACGCATACGTGGGGATCGCGCCGGTTTGCGACGCGTGACCTTTCCACCAACAGCTGGTGGGTTGCTCTGCTGACCTTCGGCGAAGGCTGGCACAACAATCATCACGCGCACCCGACCTCGGCTTCGCACGGGTTTACGTGGTACGAGATCGATACAAACTGGTACGGTATCTGGATTCTTGAGAAGCTCGGTCTGGCCTGGGACATCAAGCGCATCAAACTGACCGACATCGAGCAGGGACTGGTCGCGGCTCCTAACGGAGGCTTGATCACTCCGGCAGAATCGATGGCTGCAGCCGGAGACTAGTTCCACAATCTCTTGTCGAGTACAAATAAGCCCTGGTGAATGCCAGGGCTTGCTGTTTGTGCGGATTGTTCGCGGAGCCTTACACCCGGATGATCATCACCTCCGTGGCCTTGATCAGCGCCGCGGCAATCTGTCCCTTCTTCAATTGCATCTCGCGGATCGCTCCCGAAGTGATGAGCGATGTGATGAGTTGACCACCCACTGACAACGTTACCTGCCCCACAAGTCCGCTGACTCGCACATCGACGATGCGGCCGACAAGCTGATTCCGTCCGCTGATGCGCTTGTAGCTGACGCGGCGCTCGCCTTCGTTGTGACCGCGCGTGCGATACAGCAAGCGGTCGATTTCCGACTGGGGGATGCGGTAGTGCCCTCCCGGTGTCTTCACCGCCCGCAGCTTGCGGTGATAAATCCACTGCTTGATCGTCGGATAGCTGATCTGCAACTGCACCGCGGCATCACGCGGACGCACGAGCGATTCCGTGGAATTGCTGCTGTTGTATCTTTTCACCGCCATAGGTCGGGCTCCTCTGCGCGAATCGACTCCGCTATCTTAAATGGGAAACAGACCTACGTTTACCGGAGCGCGATGGCAGCCATAGCCGAGCCACACAACCCTCAAAACGCTGGATGGGGCTTGCGAGCGTTACAATTTCGATAACGCCATGCGAATATCGAGCCGCCGCGGAACCATCGTTTTCTTTCTGTGCTTGGGCGTGGGACTGGTTGCGCTTGCGGTCGCCCTGAACGTTGGTTGGATCATCCTTAACTGGCGCGAAGGCGTCCTGCTCTTTTTCGGAATCGTCTTCTTCGCCCTGATCATCGCCGGAATGGTCGTCAACACAATCTTCCTCGTGCGCGAGTTGCGGCGCAGCGAGCAGCACGACAGCTTCATCAACGCTGTCACGCATGAACTGAAAACCCCCGTCGCGTCGATCCGGCTTCATCTCGAAACGCTGCAGCGGCGCGAACTGCCTGAGTCGCGCAAGCAAGAGTTCTACAAAGTGATGCTTAGCGACGCCGATCGCCTCACCGAGACGGTCGAGCAGGTTCTGAAGGCTGGGCGGGCCGGCGACAAAAAGGCCGGACGCGAAAAAGCTGAGGTCGATTTCGCACAGCTTGTCCGCGACTGCATGCATGGGACGCGAACCCGCCATCATCTGGCACCCGAGTCGCTGCGATTCGAGCAGGCTGTCAGCAATGGCAACGGAGTTCTCGTTCGCGGCAGCGCCGAAGATCTGCGGACGGCAGTGTCGAACGTTCTCGATAACGCGGTGAAATATTCGGGCGACCATATTGACGTGCGGGTGCGGCTGGAAACTCCCGACGAAAAGCGGGTCAAGTTGAGCGTGCAAGACCAGGGCGTCGGCATCGCGGAGGATGATCTCAAGCGAATCTTTCGACGCTTTCATCGGGTCGGCAATCGATCTCTCGCGCACATCAAGGGCACCGGCCTCGGACTGTTCATCGTGAAGTCAATCGCTAAAAAGCACGGCGGAAATGTCTTCGCTCTAAGCGAAGGCGAAGGACAAGGAACAACAATCGTGATGGAGTTGCCGCGCATGGAATCGAGGTCGGACGCTTGAGCCGCGTTCTGGTCGTGGAGGACGAAGCGCATCTGGCGCAGGGGCTTCGTTTCAATCTCGAAGCTGAAGGATACGTGGCAGAGGTCGTCGGCGACGGCGAATCGGCTACCGATCGTCTTCTTGAAAAGAAGGAAAAGTTTGACGCGATCGTGCTCGACATCATGCTGCCAGGCAAAGATGGATTCAGCGTCGTTTCGGAGTTGCGCGCGGCGCGCAATTACGTTCCAGTGCTGATGCTCACGGCGCGCGGCCGCCCCGAAGACGTGCTGCGCGGATTCGCGTCTGGCGCGGACGACTATCTTGCGAAGCCATTCGATCTTTCGATTCTGCTGGCTCGACTCCAGGGATTACTGCGGCGCACCGACTGGATGCGCACGGGCCACGGAAACGGTGCCAATCCGACTACGCCTGACGATTTTGGGCGCTTCTCGTTTGCCGGCAAGACGATTGATTTCGGCGCGCTTGAATTGCGCTCCGGCGGAAACACGATTCATCTCACGCTGATGGAGTCGGAGTTGCTCCGGCATCTGGTCCGCAACGACGGGAGAGTCGTCTCGCGAAAGCAGATCCTCGAAGAAGTCTGGGGACTGAAGGAAGACACGGACACGCGCGCGATCGACAATTTTGTCGTGCGCTTGCGTCGTTACATCGAGGACGATCCGGGCAATCCACGGCATCTGCTGACCGTACGTGGTGTGGGATACCGGTTCTTCGCGAATCCGAAGGCTTGAGCTTCACGCCCGGCATAACTCTTCCAGCAATGTTTCCCGGCGCTGCAGAGCCAGGCCATCGAGCCGCTGCAACGCGACAACATAAATCGGAATCGAAACCGCAGCAAGAATCAGAAACAGCACGACTGCGAGCCACAGATTTTGATAGAGCCGCGCGACCGCGAACACTCCCACGCCCAGCCCGACAATCACGATCTGCATCACGAAGCTGACTAGCACCGTCGTCTGCGCGGCGTTCTGCCGTCCGAACGTCGAAAAGTCCCGCTTCTTCGGCGCGTAGATTGACAGGATATTTCCCGCTGCAAAATTCAGGGGCGCCGCAAATGCGAGCGCAACGATGGTGGCAATTGTGACCGCCAGATGCGGAGCGCCATAGAGATATGTCACGGCCACCCAGGTGAACACGACATTCGCCACAAGAATTGCTGCGTGGGTCAGGTTTTTTCCCAGAACAATCTGTCGAAATCTCACGGGTGAGGCATAGAAGAACTGAATGCCGCCGCCATCGCCTCCAAAACTGTTGTAGACGAGATTGGTCAGCACGAGCAGGGCATACGCGGCAGCTCCGGGAAAGGCCATGTCCGGTGTTCGAGTCAGCATGCTGCTGTGTCGGAAGGAACTCAATGGTCCCAGCCGGAAGATGATCAGCATGAAGATCGGCATGATCAGGGTGAGCAGCATCGGGCCGCTGCGCGCTAGATAGCGAATTTCTTTTTCAAATACCGCCGCAACCGACGGCGAAAGTCCCGGCAACTCCCATCCGACCTGCGGCGTCTGCGCTTCCTTGACAACCGGACGCGCCGCGGTTTCGCTGAGATTTTCTCCGTGAAATTGCGCCCGGATCCGAACGTGCAGCAGATACGCCGCCGCCGCCGTCATGATCGCGAGAAACAGCAGGGAAGTGAATGCCGGTCCGATCTGGGCGCGGGAAGCGTCCGCAATTGCGGACGCCGCGAGGCCGGGAGGCAAAGCGGCCTGCACTTTTGCCCCGACCTCAAAGGTTCGTCGCAGCTCAGGATGAGATTGGTGGCCCAGACGCTGCATCGCCGGGCCGATCAGCTGAAAGCTGAGCATGACGAGGATAAAAACCACGCCGAAGATCTCGCGCGTCCGGCGCTGCGCCAGCCAGCGCTCGAGCCATGCAAAAATCATCTGCATCAGCATCAGATTGAACAGGGCAAATGTAACCAGAACCAGAAACGTCCACGGAAATAGCAGCGGTCGGGCGATCGTTACGCCAATCAAAACTCCGAACACAAACACGGTGCCGAGTGCGCTCGCCGGATCGAGGTAGCCGTACACCAGCCGAATCACGAAATAGGCGCGATAGGAAAGCGGAAAGCGCAGCAGGTCCGAGGAGTCCGGATTACTCGTGAAAGCCGTGGCCATCACGGGAAAGAGTTGCCAGAAGAGAAGGATCGGCCACAAGATCAGCGCCAGATACTCCGCTCGTCCTTGCGAGACGATGTACCACGATCCCGCAATCGCCCCAATGAAGCCACCAAGTCCGGCGATTGAGAAGGCCAGCATGATGAAGACGCTCGAGGCGAACTCCATCTTTCCGCGGCGCGTTCTGAGTCCGTTGACGAACATGCGCCAGCGAAGCTCGGCGATCGCGGGAATTTGGCCAGGAACAACTGCGCGGTGTGCCATTTCAGGACTGTTCAATTCTTGCACAAGCCCCTGGCCTGCGGCACTGCGTTTCCAAGTAATTGATACTGATCAGCTTTTCGGCTGCCGATCATGTAAAATGCCGCCCGCACCCTTAGAACCTCAGGCTCGTGATTTGAATCACAAGTGCGGGTATGGCAGCGCACACGCGCTCGCGGTCCATCGGTGAAAAACTAGAGTTAAGTCGGAGGTGAATCTAGATGTCGGCACCAGAAGGAATGCCCCTGTTGGATACCGTTACGCAACCGTTGGCCAAAGTATTAGAGCGGGCTTTCGGTTGCCACCACAGGAAACTGAGCCGCGTCTTCACCATTGACGGTCATACGTATAAGGTCTGTTGCGATTGCGGCGCGACCTTCAAATATTCGCTGCAGACGATGACCATCCGCCAGCGCCGGAAATTCCTGTCGGCGATCACGCATCTCCGCGCTCAGAGCCGCCGCCGAAGAATTTCCCGGCGGAATAGAACCTCCGACTAGAGCATTCTCTTCTCAATCATCCCAGCCAGGACAATTCCTGCTCGACCGTGCGGGATCCGCCGACGATCCGCAGGAAAATCTCCTCGAGCGTCAGCTTTTCCGCTGACTCTGCCGCATCGGCCTCGTGCGTGGGAGCTTGCGCCTCGACGCCCGTGCGTAGCTCTTCAAGCGATCCTTGGGCAACCAACCGTCCCTGATGAATGATGGCGACATGGCTACAGAGCCTCTCCACAATTTCCAGCACATGCGAGGTCAGGAAAATCGTGGCTCCGCGGGCAATCATTCTCTGCAACATGGATTTCAATGTTCCCGCGGCAATCGCATCCACGCCCTCGAACGGCTCATCGAGAAACAGCACCTTCGGTCCATGGATCACGGCCGCAGCCATCGCCAGCTTTTTCTGCATGCCGTGCGAATAGTCGGTGACCAGCTTCTTGGGCTGATCGGCCAGTTGCATGAACTCAAGCAGCTCGGCTGCTCGTTTGGCCGCAGTCTCGCGGTCAAGTCCGTACATTCGTCCTGCAAAGCTGAGGAACTCGGCCCCGGTAAGCCGTCCGAATAGCGCCATGCCCTCCGGAACCACGCCGATCTGCTGCTTCACTTCCACCGGATGCGCATTGAGATCGAGTCCCAGGATCTCAATCTTTCCCGAACTCGGCGCGAGCAGGCCGGTGAGCATCTTGATGGTCGTGGATTTTCCTGCTCCATTGGGACCGAGAAAGCCGAAAAACTGTCCTGGTGCCACGCGGAGATTTACGTTATCGACCGCGACGAGTTCGCCGAATCGTCGGCTCAGGGCTTCGGTGCTGATTGTGGGCGCGGCGTCCATCGATGGTCTGAATCTAGCATACAGGCGCGGGACTCCAGAGAATTCTGCGGGACGATAAACCAAAAGTCCGGAAGCTCCGAAGAGATCAACGGAATCCCGTGGTGCGCCACAGCGCGAAGCCGCAAGTCGCGAGAAGCCCCAACATCGCAACGACAAGACCAGTAGCCCAGCCGAGCGAGATGTTCATCCCGGGCACCTTCGCCAGCAGACCCAGAGCAACGAACATTCCGGTCGTGCCCAGGATCAGCAGCCAGTCGAGCAGGCTTCTGCCGGCGCCGCGGGCTTGCTTCTCGAATTCCACTCCGTCCAGCCCTGCGCGGACGTATTCGTCATCCACTTCATAGCGCAGACCTTCGCGTTGAGCGGCAACTTTCCACGAGGAATGCTCGCTCTCATTCGCCGACGAGAGCGCGATCGCCAGTGCGCCCAGCATCATCAGCAGAGAACCGCCCGTAACCTGTGCATAAACAGTTCGGCTGCCGCCCTGCAGTTCGTGAAAGACGAGAACCCCCCACAGCAGTCCCCA
>DATJOA010000197.1:0-19925 GCA_035507635.1 Candidatus Acidiferrales bacterium | reverse complement strand
GGCAGGCTCCAGAGAAGTGGTGTGATGAGCAAGATCAGGATGGCGCGTCCGTAGCCGGCGCCGTGCACGATGTCTTCGGTGCCATAGGTTCCGCCCGACACCATAAAGAAGGTGGCGGCGACCAGGGGCCAAAGGGTGAGGCGGACGAATTTCTTCCGGCTGGGGACGACGGCGAGGGGCTGGGAAGTTTCTGGACGTTGCGCGCTAGCTGTTGCCAATTTCTATGGCTGCCTCCTTGAGCGACTCACTCTCACCACCGCGTCTCCCTTGTGTCTTCGACCGAAGACTTGCTTCTCGCGGCTCCCGGGATTCGCTGCGATTTCCCGGGCATTTCGGCGGAGTTAGTTCGCAGTAGTGAGATTACGGGAATTTTCCATAGATGCAATAGTTTTTTGTCCCATTTTTTAAAATTTTTGTAAGCGGGAGGCGTGGCACCGGAGTAACGGATTCATCACAGAGGAAACAGAGGAACGCAGGGGAATCAGGGCTCACATTTTCCAGAAATCCGCCAGATTTGCCGCAGTGCCCCGCCCTTGCTCGCGTCCAGCGTTGGCTGCCGGGCGCCGCGTTTCTGGAGCCAGCGGATTCAGTCCGATGGCCTTTCGCGATTTCGCATCGGGAGTGACAAGATAAGTTTTGCTGCCAGCCTGCTCGAGGATTTCGATCTGCTCGCTCAGGCCGCCTCCGCCAATACGTGGAAGCGTCGTGCCCATCGGCGAAAGGATCACAACGCGCGCGTAGCCCGCTGCGAGATCGGCGTTCTCGGCAGAGCGAACGCCGCCATCGGTATAACGTCTGCCGCGTATGGTCACCGGAGGCCATATTCCGGGCAACGCGCAACTGGCGGCGACGGCGTCCACCAAATGAACTCCTGATTTTCGATCGAAGACCTGAATCTCACCCGACTGGGCATCGATAGCCACAATCGCCAGATCATGGTCTGGCCACGCGTGGCTAGGCAGCCGTGCCTCTACTACCTTGCGCCGCTCCGATTCCGAAATCGTGGGGCTTTTGAGGGCCCATTTGCCAGTTTGACGGATTCTTTCGGCGCGGTCCGTTATCGAGGAAAACGTTGCACGTGCTTTCTGGAATGACTCGAGCACGCGAGGCTCGGGGGTGATCTCTCGCCCTTGTGCGGACGGCTCAACCATCCGGCGAAACAACTCTTGGAGCGATACCCTACCCCCAAGCTGAGCGCCGAGGGTGGAACCGGCGGATGTCCCGATAGTTAAATCGGCCTCGCGCAGGTCGACGTTCTGCTCGCTCAGGCCGAATAGCAGGCCGGTCATCCAGGCGATGCCGGCGACTCCACCTCCGCCGAGGACTAAAGCGCGATCTTTCATTGGTTAGATCTCGAGACGAGTGAGATAGAAGTCGCGAAGCAAAATGGGAGCGACTATACCTTGCTCCATAAATCGGCTCGGGGATCTTCCGGATTCAGCTTGGCCAACTCACGCAGGAGTTCCTTGGTGCGCTCGTCGCGAGGCATGGGAACCGTGACGGTGATCTCCACGATCTCGTCACCGCGCACGCCTTCTCTGGTCGCGGACGGAACTCCCTTTTCGCGCAGACGAAGTTTCTGGCCGGACTGCGTCCCCGGGGGAATCTTCAATAACGCTCGCCCGTCGATCGTCGGCACTTCAATTTTTGATCCCAGCGCCGCTTCCGATGCGCTCACCGGAACCGTAAGGGAAATGTCGTCGCCATCGCGATGAAATACGGGATGGTCCCCGGCGCGGATAATCGCGTAAAGATCTCCCGCCGTTCCGCCATGTGCGCCAGCGTTTCCCTTGCCGGGAATCCGAATGCGTTGGCCGTCGCGCGTGCCTGCCTTGATACGAACTTCCAGCGGCTCGGTATGCGTGACCGTGCCGTCGCCGTGACAGGTCGGACAGGTCGTCAGATTCTTTCCTGTGCCGTGACAGCGCGGACATTGCACGTTGAACTTCATGCGACCGCCGGTTTGGGTGATCTGTCCGGTGCCATTGCACTCCGGGCATTTGCCTGGCGCTTCAAGCGCTCCCTGGCCATGACATTGGGGGCAAACATCCTGGCGCGTGATGTTCAGGCGCATGACGCCGCCGCGAATCGCCGTCCAGAACGGAACGTTTACTTGATATTCGAGGTCGGTGCCGGGTTCGGGACCCGCTTCGGCCGCAGATCCGCGCCCGCCGCCGAAAATTCCGGAGAAGATATCGCGGAAGCTGCCGCTGCCGGTACCGCCGCCAGACGGTTTCTGGCTGCGTCCCGCATTGCCCACGAAGTCCGAGAAGTCGAATCCTCCGAAGTCGAAGTGAACCCCGCCTTGGCCTTCTTGTTGCGCACCGCCGGGGAAGCCCCCGAATCCTCCGGCGCCGGTTGCGCCGCCACGGGCGTAGGCCTCGGCTGCCGCGGGATCAATGTTGTCGGAGTAGAAGCCGACCTGATCGTAAATCTTGCGTTTCTTCGGATCGCTGAGAACTTCGTTGGCCTCAGAAATACCCTTAAATTTCTCTTCGGCCGACTTGTCGCCGGGATTGACGTCGGGGTGATACTTGCGCGCCAGCTTACGAAAGGCCTTGCGAATCTCCTCGGCCGAGGCGGACTTCTTCACACCAAGGACTTCGTAATAGTCTTTTTTGGTCGTTGTCGCCATTGTTTACTTTTGCGCGCACACAAACGCGGCGAACTCCGCCCGCGTCACACTCAATTTACGACCTTGCGTCGCCGCTTGTCTTCTACTACGACTTTTACTTCGTCATCATCGTCGACCGCTGGTGCGTCCTCATAAACCGGAATCCGCCGTGTTCCGGTTGGAGTTTCCACGAACAGCAGCCATTGCCTCTCGTCATCGGAGAGGCCTAGGAAATATGTTTCGTTGTTGACCTGGAAGTCCAATGTAATTCCCCCTCAAAAACCTGCCACGGATCTGCAGAGATTTCGCGGATCTGGTTTTATCCGCGGTGATCTGTGACGATCCGTGGCCGAAATAAGATCCTTCGCTTTCGCTCAGGATGACGGCTGCGGGCTCCCGCTCCGCTCACGCCCTCATTGCGCCGTCACTTTTTGTCTTCGACATCGACGTACTCAGCGTCGATCACGCCTTCATCTTTCTTGGCCTGACCATCGCCGCCCGGCTGCGGTCCAGCACCAGCCGATGGACCCGGTCCGGCTTGCGCTCCGCCTTGCGGCTGAGCGGCCTTGTACATCTGCTCCGCCAGCTTGTGCGAAGCTGCGGTCAGCTGTTCGCGGGCCTTGTCCATTTGCGACTTGTCGTTGGACTCGAGCGCCTTCTTGGCATCGGCCAACGCATTCTCGACGTCGCCACGCTCGGAGCCGGAGATCTTGTCGCCATGCTCCTTCAGCATCTTCTCGATGTTGTAGACCATCGAGTCGAGTTGATTCTTGGCTTCGATCGCGTCGCGCTGCGCCTTGTCTTCGGCTGCGTGGGCATCCGCTTCCTTCGCCATGCGCTCGACTTCGTCCTTTGACAGCCCGGAAGATGACGTGATCGTGATCTTCTGGTCCTTGCTCGTGGCCATGTCCTTCGCCGTCACGTTCAGGATGCCGTTTGCATCAATGTCAAACGTGACTTCGATCTGAGGCACGCCGCGCGGAGCCGGAGGAATGCCGGTCAAGTGGAACTTGCCGAGCGTCCGGTTCTGCGCTGCCATCGGGCGTTCCCCCTGAAGCACGTGAACTTCGACCGACGTCTGACTGTCGGCCGCGGTCGAGAACGTCTCCGTCTTCTTGGTCGGAATCGTCGTATTGCGCGGAATCATCGGCGTAGAAACGCCGCCCAGCGTCTCGATCGACAGCGTCAGCGGAGTCACGTCGAGCAGGAGCAGGTCTTTCACTTCGCCCTTGAGCACGCCGCCCTGAATCGCTGCGCCCACCGCGACGACTTCGTCCGGGTTTACGCTCTTGTTGCCTTCCTTGCCGAACAACTCCTTTACAAGCCCCTGAATGCGCGGCATGCGCGTCTGTCCGCCGACCAACACAACTTCATTGATCTTGCCTGCGTCGAGGCCTGCGTCCTTCATGCACTGCTTGCACGGACCCACGGAGCGCTGGATAATGTCCTCCACCATCGACTCGAACTTGGCGCGAGTCAGCTTCTTGACCAAGTGCTTGGGACCATTAGCATCGGCCGTGATGAATGGCAGGTTGATCTCGGTTTCCATCGTGCTCGAGAGCTCGATCTTGGCGCGCTCGGCGGCGTCACGCAGACGCTGCAGAGCCATCTCGTTGCCTTTGGCGCGGAGGTCGAGGCCTTCGTCCTTCTTGAATTCGTCGATGAGCCAGTCGACCAGGCGCTGGTCGATGTTGTCGCCGCCAAGGTGGGTGTCACCGTTAGTGGCCTTCACTTCGATAACGCCTTCGCCGACTTCCAGGATCGAAATATCGAAGGTTCCGCCACCGAAATCGTAGACTGCGATGGTCTCGTCCTTACCTTTGTCGAGGCCATAGGCGAGTGCGGCTGCCGTGGGCTCGTTGATGATGCGCTTTACTTCGAGGCCGGCAATCTGCCCGGCATCTTTGGTCGCCTGCCGTTGCGCGTCGTTGAAGTACGCCGGAACCGTGATGACGGCTTCGGTGACTTTCTCGCCGAGATAGTCTTCCGCCGCCTTCTTCAGCTTCTGCAGAATGAGCGCGGAGATCTGGGGCGGGGTGTATTCCTTGCCCTGCGCTAGGACGGCAACGTGATCCCCCTGACGGACGACCTTATACGGCACCATCTTGATCTCTTCCTGAACTTCGTCGAAGCGGCGTCCCATGAATCGCTTGATCGAATACACGGTATTCTCGGGATTGGTGATTGCCTGCCGCTTGGCGACTTGGCCGACGAGTCGTTCGCCGGTCTTGGTGAAGCCGACTACCGAAGGCGTGGTTCGCCCTCCTTCTTCGTTGGCGATGACCTTGGGTTCGCCACCCTCCATGACGGCAACGCAGGAGTTCGTGGTCCCGAGGTCAATTCCAATAATCTTTGCCATAAAACTTCCTCCTAAACTCGTTAAGTGCTTTAAAATCAGTCCTGAATGATTGCGCTTAGGGTCATGCTAAGACTTGAGTGAACTGTTGTCAATGTTTAGATGATGCTGGACGGGCTGAGGTTGCGGGGATTTTAGGGCATAGGGCGGCTTGTGATCGAGACACATCCCCGGCCTTCTATTGCGAGATAGGTGCGTTCTTACGCTCGTCGTGGACGGTATAGCCCGCTGGCAGTTCGAAGAGTTCGGGGTCGGGCTCGCCCGCGCGCAATTCGGTAATGGTGAAGGTTTGCTTGCCGAAGAAGGGGCTACTGCGAATCGAGAGCAGGTTCAGACCGAGCTGTGCCGAATGCCAGTACTCGGTCAGACTCGTGAGTGGTTGGTCGTTGCCCATGACGCCGACGTTCGTGACGGTGGTTTCCCGGACCCCTGTGGTATCGAACCCGAGGATATTTCTCGTGCCTAGGTCCTCCCAGCTCCGGCTTCCCTGCGCAGTTTGAACGATGCGTTGCTTCGGCGGGCGCAGGGAAGCGGACGCAAGATCATCGGCAGGATCGTAAACCAGAAGATCGCAGACATGTTTTTGCGGGCTGCAGTTGTAAAGCGTGCGCTGCTTGCCGTCCGCGATCTGAATCCAGTTCATATAGGACTTGATGCCCGATCCCTTGGGGACGAGCAGCCAGCGCTCCTCGTAGATACGTCCGCGGCCATCGCGGCCGATGTGCCGTTCATTGACAAAGGTCATGCTGGCGCCGTCAGCGGAGTATTTCACCGACTCGGTCGCGAGAGTCGCGAAGAAAGGCGCATTGGGAATGGGCGGGATGACGATGCTTTCCAGCACTTCGCGGTTCCCGCCATCGGTGGCGGGCAGCGGACGCCTTGTGGGCACGTCGCCGCGCTGGGGCGCGGGTGGCATCGGCTCTTGCTGCGCCGCGCAGAGAAGGCTGCTGAGTCCCAGAATTACTGTCAGGATTGTGCGCATGCGCACCCCCAGATTGCAGAAACGCTGAGCCTGATGCGACCGGTCGTCAATCGAGGCAGTGCACGGCAACACTTTCAACGAGATTTGTACGCCGAGTAAACCATTTGCTGGAGCTGCCATCTTTGCGGTCTTGGCTGCGAGATAACGACCAGGGCCGAGGCGAACCGCGCTAGCATGCAAACAGCGCCGACAGATTGACATAGCTCCCGCCCAAGAACATAATGTGCGAAGTTTTTGCGGGCCTCTCGACGAGTTCTGTTTAATCCTGGGACGAAACCACAACACAAAAACATAGAAGAGGAGCAAACTTATGCGCCCAGTCCGAATTCTGCCGTCTGCGGTTTTTGGTTGCTTATTGCTGTCGTTCTTGTTCTTAGAAACAGCCGCAGCCAAGACTCTTTGCGTCAATCCTTCCGGATCGAACGGATGCTATTCCACAATTCAAGCTGCCGTGAACGCCGCTTCAAAATACGACGTGATCAATGTTTGGGCCGGCACCTATAAGGAAGACGTAACCGTCAGCAAACCAATGTCGCTTCTCGGAGCGGGTGCTGGCAAGTCCATTATCGATGCTACGAATCTCCCCAACGGCATTCTTCTCGATGGCTACGACAATCCAGGTCTGGACGACGTCACTGTCGCTGGTTTTACAGTCAAGAATGCTTTGTATGAGGGTGTTCTGGTTCTGAATACCGCCGACGCAGTCATCCGCGACAATCACATTATTAACAACGACACAATCGGTCCGGTCTTTGGGTCCGGTCCGGCCTGCAACGGCCAACCGGCCTATGAAACCGACGAAAGCGGCGATTGTGGCGGAGGCCTTCACCTCCTGGGGGCAGTCGGGGCAATTGTTTCCGGAAATGTGCTCACAGGGAACGCCGACGGCGTGCTGATCAGCGACGATTCCGCACAGAGCCGTGACAACCTGATCTTCCGAAACATTATCACCGACAATCCGGAGGAGTGCGGAGTCGTGCTCGCCTCGCATCCGCCAGTCGGAGCCATGCCGCCTGCATTTGCCCCGCATTATGGCGTCGTTCACAATACAGTCTCCGAAAACGTTGTCGCCAGGAATGGTGTCAAGGTTGGCGGAGCGGGAGCGGGGCTGTTCTCCGACGGGGAAGGACAAGGCCGAACTTCGGGCAATGTCATTATCCGCAACGAACTCACCGGGAACGGCATACCCGGAGTTTCCTTGCACACGCATGTGGGGCCAAACTTCGGTTCGCCGGCAGATGACATGTCGGGAAACCAGATCATCGGCAACTACATCGCCGGGAATGGCGCGGACACCGACGACACGGCCACGCCCGGAACAGCCGGAATCAACATTAACAGCGGAGGCGGAGGATCTCCGGTTTACGGAATGATTATTTCGCAGAACATCATTAAGAACGAAGACATCGCGATTGCGTTCAATGTGCCGAATGAAATCGACGCACACCTCAACGACCTCGAGAACGGAAAGGTAGGAGTCTCGAATGTGTGCGCATTCGATAATGCGTCGTGCACAGGAGCAATCGATGTAACCCAGAACTTCTGGGGATGCGCCGCCGGCGCGAACGCTAGTGGATGCGCGACCACCAGCGGAACCCGAATCCGCGCAACGCCATCGTTATCAATGGCGGTTGCAGGAGACAAGGATTAACGCGAGAGCCGAAGACCGGAACCACAAGAAAGGGCGCGAAGCACGGCAGATCGTGATGCTTCGAGCCCTTTTCCAATGAGTGGCTGTAGCCGTCTAGTCCATCTCGACTTTCCACAGCGCCTGGCCGCCCAGCGAATGATAGAAACCCCATCCGGCGATGGCAACAACGCTCAACAGAGCCAAAACCGACGTCATCATGTACCAAGCTGAGAAATCCGCGGAGAACGGTATGTTGGCCAGCATATTGATCGTGAAGATCGCGATCACGAGAGGAACCAATCCGAAGCGAATGACAATCAGAACCGCAATGGCGTAGACCAGGACAAATGCCGGGAGATCGATCCAAACATGATCACTTCCGAGTCCGCGCGGGAGAGCAAAAATTGCAATGAATACGATGGCGGCAATCCACTGCTTGCGCAGAAGCGCCTTCAGGCCGAGAAGTAATAAAAAGAAAATCAACGTGGTTTGGATCGATAAGGGCCACTGTTTCAGCCATGATCCAAGCGCGGCGCGTCCGCCCATGAGCGCATCGGTACCACCCAGGCTAGGAGAAGCTCCAAGGTGCACCATAAACAGGTACCGAAACTCGAACACTAGAATCCAGACAAGGCCAAGCGTGACGCCGAGCAGAATGTCGCGCCCGACAACCGGATCGCGATAGCTGCCCGCCAGCAGCCGCGTCCAGGAAATAATCGTTTTCGGCCACACCCGTCGCACCCACGGCTCGATTGCCATATAGAGCAACCAGACCGCACCCGAGATGAACAGCGCCGTACTCATGGCAATGATGGTGAGGCCAACGGTATCGCCGATGTCTGCGAAGTGACACTGGCAGACGAACAGGGCCATTTGGAGGAGGAACATCACAATCGCGAGACGGAGCGCGCCCTGCCGGTCGCCTCGCCCGCGGCGATAGTTCCTGCGCGCGAGAAAAGCGGCTCCACAAAGTCCGCCAATGAGCAGGATGATTCCAATGATCCTGCCCGCCCTGTCGCCGAAGGATTTCTTCTCGGTGCTGACCATCCGCTGGGGTTTCGTCCAGTCGCCAATCAGGTCGAAAAAAACGGGTTTGCCTCGAAACGACGCCGCTTCGACGCGCAGCGGGCGCGTTGTCCCGGGCCATAAACCGGTCCAAGCCATCCGGATGTCCGAGGCTGCGAGCGAATTCCAGGCGGGTTGGGCCGGCTGGAACCTGGAAATATCCAGCCCGGCTGCATCGAAAAGGAGGTGCCAGTCAAAAGGCGCCGCGGCAGGAGCAGTGTTCGCGGGTTGCTTTTCCGCATCCACCTTCTGGGGCGGAATGGCTTGAAAATACGTCAGTCGCCCCTGCGGATCGAGACGCAGGTTGATCATCCCGGAAACGACGGTCGGCGGATCTGTGGGTGAGACAATTCCCGGCGTCAACAAATTGTCGCGGAACTCGTTGGCGTCCAGATCATCCGGACTTTGCCGGTACCAGTAGATCAACAGGGACGGCCGGGCCGCCAGTACGGCGTTCCAGTCTGGACGCGGCTTGTCATTCTTTTCGACGGCGTCCTGAAAATGTTCGTCGATGTCGAGCCCATAGGCGGTGTCGACCGGGCGACCCTCGTACCCGAGCCGCGCGACGATCTCGTGAGCCTTGACGGTCAGCACGTCGGGGGGGAGTTCCAGGTCCATTTTGTCGTAGGCGCTGTAGTGAATCGAGAATCCGACGACAAGAGCTAACGCCAGCAGCACTGCGGCCAGAATCGAAATCGCGATCTTTGGGCGCAAGCCCTCGGTCTCGCCGGACGCAGCCACCAGCTGGGGCGATGGGGTTTCTCCGGCGGCTAATGCCGCGGCAAGCGGATCACCTCCCGGCAAGGCCCCGGCGACAGCCAGAGCGGTTGCCGGCCGGGCTACGGGATCCTCCTCAAGGCAGCGCATGATTACTTTCTCGACGATCGGGTCGAGATCCTTTACCACCGACGACGGCCGGCTTGGCGTGCGATCACCATCGCCTTGGAGCGAGGCCGTTCTCTTCTCCGCGAACGCGCGCTTGCCGGTGAAAATTTCGTACAGGACGAGGCCCAGCGCGTAGATATCGCTGCGCATGCTCACTTCTCGCCCGGCAAGCTGTTCTGGGGCCATATACGCCGGAGTCCCGCTGCGAACTTCTGCTCCCCGGATGTCGTCGGCCACGCCTGCGAGTCCGAAGTCGGTGATCACCACCTGCCCACGTCCATCGAGCATGATGTTGGCGGGTTTGAGGTCGCGATGCAGAACGCCCTTAGCGTGCGCCGCGGCCAGTCCGGCACAAAGCTGGCGCGCCATTTCTACGGCTTTGTCTTGCGGGAGGCGCCCGATCCGGCGCAGCAAGGACGCGAGATCTTCGCCGTCCACATACTCCATCGTAAAAAATGTCTGGCCGTCCACTTCTCCAACGTCGTACACGCGGCAAACATTCGGATGGGAGACGCGGCGGGCGATACGGACCTCATTGCGAAAACGTTCCAGCAGGGCCTGGTCCGAAGCAGCGGCATCGGGAAGAAATTTGAGCGCCACGGCCTGCCCGAGCGTTAAATCGTCGGCTCGGTAGACCTCACCCATGCCACCCTTGCCCAGCAACGCGATGATTCGATAGCGCCCGGCGATCAGGCGTCCGGGAAGGAATCGCCCTTCGCTGATGGCATATTCCGGAAAAGTCGAGATTCGCGAGGATGTTCTGGACGAAGACTTGGACGAAGCTCCCGACGCCGGCCGCGCCGGAAGTGGAGAAGTCGCCGTCGCGAAGTCGAGCGTCGCGACATCGTCGGTATTCACGACTGGTTTTCCGCAGGCTGAGCAGTAACGGACATCGGGCGAGAGTTCGCTCCCGCAGGACGCGCAGTAGGACATCGTGGATTTCCCCGCTACAGGATAAACCAGTCCTTGCATCCGTACCGAAGCGCAGGGATTCGAGGATCGGGCGGGATTTACGGCCCGAGAGCTGAGAGCCGAGGGCTCCTTTGTATTACCATCCACAGAGATGACCTCACGTTTGTCCCGCTGGTGGCAGGATCCCTTATTTCTTCTCTGTCTCGCGGCGGGACTTCTCGCTTTCGTTGTCCAATCCGGCGAACTGGGCAGCGCCGACACCACGCACCGTCTTCAGACAGCGCACTGGCTCTGGACCTCCGAGCCGCAGGTCTTTCCCAATGAATATCCTGAATTCGGTCTACACGGCCGCGGCGGACAGATCTTCAGCTGGTATGGAATCGGCCAGTCGTTGCTGATTTTGCCCGCAGATCTCCTGGGCACATGGATCGCGCGCTGGCATATTTTTTCGGGATATGAGGACGATCCTGCGGTGCGCAGTATCTTCGTCAGCTACACGATCAACATTTTGGTGAACGTGCTGACCGCCCTGATCTCATTCCGCCTGTTGCGGCAGTTGCGCTTTGGAGTGAGGGAATCGTTGGCAGGCGTGCTTGCATTGCTGTTTTGCACGACCCACCTGCACTACACGCAGAACATGATGGAGAACAATTACATCATGCTTCTCACGCTGGCGGGATTCTCTTATCAGTACGAATGGCTCCAGACCCAAAGCCGCCGGTCGCTTTTGATCGGGTCGTGCGCTCTGGGACTCAACTTGCTCACCCGGGTCACAACAGCGCTCGATTTGATTGCTGCCGGAGTGTTTCTGCTTGCGGTGCTTTGGAGACGGATTCGCGGACGTGCGTTGTCGGAAAAGTTCAAGAGCTACTGCGCGATTGCAGTGCCGGTTTATGCCTTCTTTACGCTAATCGAGCGCGCTTACAACTTCTACCGCTTCAATTCATGGACGCAGACCTACATACCGATCTTCGCGCGTGAGCAGCGTGCACTGGATCCAACGCTGCCCGCAAATTTTCCCTGGAGTACGGCCTTTCACGAAGGATTCTTCGGCGCCCTGTTCAAACCGGAGAAGTCGATCTTCCTTTTCGATCCGCTTCTGATCTTAGCTTTAATTTTGATTGTGTTGCTGTGGAAGTGCCTCGGCACAGAAGTTCGCGCGTATGCCCTGACTTCGATTTTGCTTCTGTTGGGCTACATCAGTTTTTACGCGCGCTACACCTATTGGGCCGGCGACTTTGCCTGGGGCGACCGCTATGTCTCAACTGCGGTCGAGATGGTGGCGCTGCTTTCCGTCCCTTTATTGATGAGCTATCGCAAGAGCCTGGGCCGTTGGATATGGCGAGCCGGCGTCGCTCTGATTGGGATCAGTTTCGTGATCCAGCTGGCTTCGCTCGCCTTCTGGCTTCCGCTCGAGATTTATCAGATGGAGACGTTTGGCCATCCCACATTCGTGATCGCGCTGCGCTTCAAGAATATTGTCGCCTTCGCTCTAGGCAAGATGGACGCGTGGGGATTGAATACCGAGGCTATGGGGCAAGATCCGTGGGACTACGTTCATATCACGTGTTGGAACTTCTTGCCATTTCTGTTGCGGAGGGTCGGCGCGGCTCCGCGCTGGGTGGTCGATGTGGCGTTTGGAATATGGATCGCAGGAATTACGGCGCTTAGTGCGATATTGTGGCGGTTGCACTCGGTATTGCGGACAATCAGCGCCACTCTGTAAGTCCGCAGATAGCTGGCCTATTCCACTGTCACAGACTTCGCCAGATTCCGCGGCTGATCCACGTCGCACCCACGCCTCACGGCGATGTGATACGCGAGCAGTTGCAGGGGCACAATCTCCAGAATGGGCGACAACTCCTCCGGCGCGGGAGGAATGTAAAGCACGTGGTCGGCCGCCTCTTTGATCTCTTCATCGCCCTCGGTCGCCAACGCAATCACCACGCCGGACCGCGCCTTTACTTCCTTCAGATTCGACATCGTCTTTTCATAGCGCAGGACTGAGTCAGGATTGTTCTCGTCCCGCGTGGCAATGATGACAACGGGCAGATTTTCATCGATCAGGGCATTCGGCCCGTGTTTCATCTCGCCGGCAGGATATCCCTCGGCATGAATGTAAGAAATCTCTTTCAGCTTGAGTGCGCCTTCGAGAGCGATCGGATAGTGAATGCCGCGTCCGAGGAATAAAAAATCATGCACTTTCTGATAGCGCTTCGCCAGTTCATCGCAAGCCGAATCGTGGGAAAGAATCGTTTCGAGCTTCGCTGGGATGCTTGTCAACTCAAGCATTGACGCCCGCGACTGCTCCGGCGCCATAACGCCGCGCACCTGCGCCAGATACATCGCAAAGATATAAAGCGCGGTCAGTTGGGCGGTAAACGCCTTGGTCGATGCCACTCCGATTTCAGGGCCCGCGTGGGTATAGATCGTGCCAGCGGCTTCGCGTGTAATCATCGATCCGACCACGTTGCAAATAGCGAGCGTCTTCGATCCTCTTGCCTTGGCCTCGCGCTGGGCGGCGATCGTGTCGGCTGTCTCTCCGGATTGTGAAATCACCAGCGTGATGGACTTTGGGTCGACAATCGGATTCCGGTAACGCCACTCGCTGGCGTAATCTACTTCGACCGGAACCCGCGCGAGCGACTCGATCATGAACTTGCCTGCTTGCCCGGCATGCCAGCTCGTTCCACAAGCAATAATGTTGATCTTCGGAGCCTCGCGAAATTCCGCCTCGGTGATTTCCATGTGCTCGAGGAAAATATGCCCGGTGTCCTGCGAGACGCGGCCCAGACTGGTTTCTTGAACCGCCCGCGGCTGCTCGTAAATTTCCTTGAGCATGAAATGCTTGAAGCCGCCTTTTTCCGCCTGAATCGGATCCCACGTTACGTGCTGCACCTGCCGCACAACCGGTTTACCGTTGAAATCGCTGAGTTGCACGCCATGCGGCGTAACCACAGCCATGTCGCCATCGCCGAGGAAAAAAATATCGCGTGTGTGATGCAGAATCGCGGGGACGTCTGAGGCCACGAAATACTCGTCATTCCCGAGTCCAATGACTGCCGGAGGACCATTTCGCGCGGCGACGATCTTATTCGGATCGTCGGTTGAAATCACGGCAAGAGCAAAGACTCCGGTAAGTTGTTTCAGCGCTTTTCGCACCGCATCTTCAAGCGACGGACGATGCCCATTCGTCGGCTGCGAATACTTCTCGACCAGATGCGCGATGATTTCCGTGTCGGTCTCGGTGGTAAACTTGTGACCCTCTTCGGCCAGCTTTTTTTTCAAGCTGAGATAGTTTTCGACGATGCCGTTGTGCACGACGACGATCTTTCCCGTGCAATCGCGGTGAGGGTGGGCGTTCTCTTCGGTTGGCCGCCCATGCGTTGCCCAGCGGGTATGGCCGATGCCATATGTTCCATGAATAGGGTTGTGCTTGATCGCTTCTTCGAGATTTCGGAGCTTGCCTTCGGCCCGGCGAATCTCCAAGCCCTCCCCATTGCCCGAGACCGCAATGCCCGCTGAATCGTAGCCGCGATATTCCAACCGTCGCAGGCCATCCAGAATGACGGGAACGACACTTTTCTTGCCGACATACCCGACAATGCCACACATGGGGAAACCTCGACGTCCAGCCGCTCTCACTCAGCCAGGGAGAAACGAAATTCTTCAATGACAGGGTTGGTCAGTACTTCACGCGCGATGCGCTCAACTTCCGATTGCGCCTCTTCGCGGCTCAAGCCGCCATCCAGTGTCAGCTCGAAATACTTTCCTTGCCGCACGCTTTCGAGGCCCTTGTAGCCCATCTTCTTGAGTGCGCCCTGGATGGTTTTGCCCTGCGGATCGAGAACGCTCTTCTTCAACGACACGTATACGTAGGCAGTCATAAAGACCATTATTATACGCGGACTATTCCGGAGTCAGGATTCGGAACTTGGAACAACTAATTCGCGGCGGACGTGGTGACAGCGTCGGGTTCAGGTTCGGCGCGATGTATCGCCCGCGGCGCGCCGAACTTCAAGATTCCGTCCTCAATCCGGCTCAACTTCATCGTGAGCATATCGAGAATGTAGTTCTGCTTGATCAACCAAGGTTTCCGGCCCGCCTGCTTCGGCAGGCTTTCCGCAGCTCGAGTGACGTATCCGGAGGTCAGATCAAGCAGCGGCTTCGCCTCCATCGATTCGAAATCGCAGTCCGGAACGCAAGTGCGGTAGCCGTGCCTCTCCATATGATTCAGCAGGCGGCATACGAAGGTCGAGGCGAGGTCCGCCCGCAATGTCCACGAAGCGTTCGTGTATCCGATGCAGAAGGCAAAGTTCGGAACATTACTGACCATCGTTCCTTTGTAGATGAACGTGCGGCTTGTATCGACAGATTTGCCATCGACCATGAGGCGGACTGCGCCCATCGCGAGCATTTGTAGTCCCGTGGCCGAAACAACGATGTCAGCATCCAGTTCCTCGCCGGATTGCAGCTTTACCCCGCGTTCGGTGAAAGTATCGATCTGATCGGTGACAATGGACGCTTTGCCGGAGCTGATCGCTCTGAACAGATCGGCGTCAGGCACGAGACATAAACGCTGATCCCACAGCCGGTAGCGCGGATTGAAGTGCTTGTCGACGTCGTAGCCCTTGGGCAGGCGCGTGGCCGCGCCCTGGCGCAGCTTGCGCCGCATGAATTGTGGCGCTCGGCGGGCCAACTGATAGATCAAGAGGCTGATGCCGATGTTTTTCCAGCGGATCAGGCGAAGTGCGGCGCGTTGAGGGAGGCAGCGCCGGATCAGGTCTGCCAGCGGATCGTGATTCGGCAAATCGAGAATGTAGGTGGGAGATCTCTGCAGCATCGTGACGTGAGCTGCCGTCTGGGCCATCGCGGGAACGAGCGTCACGGCAGTCGCCCCACTGCCGATGACGACGACTTTCTTTCGCGCATAATCCAGATCCTGGGGCCAATGCTGGGGATGAACGAGCCTTCCGCGGAATTTCTCGACGCCCGGAAATTTCGGAGCGTACCCGGAGTCATACCGGTAGTACCCGGTGCAACCATAGATAAAATCACAGGTGTATTGAAAGGTCTTCCCGGCCTCGCCCGTCTGCGCGTCAATCAGCCAACGCGCTTCGTCTGACGACCACGAAGCCGTAATGACTCGCTGCTGAAAGCGAATGTGACGGTCGAGGCCAAATTCTTCGGCGGTGTCGCGCAAATATTGGAGAATGTCCGCGCCGCCCGCGATTGCCTGAGCCTTATTCCACGGGCGAAAGGGATAACCCAGCGTGAACATATCCGAGTCGGATCGAACACCCGGATACCGGAACAGATCCCAGGTGCCACCGATCGCGGATCGCGCCTCGAGAATGACGAAGCGCTTGCGGGGACATCGCGTCTGCAGACGATATCCAGCACCGATCCCGGAAAGGCCGGCGCCGATGATCACGACGTCAAAGTGCTCAACAGGCATGAATAGGTCTGTAGTACTGACCTGCTATATTACTGGAGCGGATCAAACGCACGATTTCTATTGGTTTCACGTAGATCGGCCCGCGACGCTGTACCGCTGAAAAAGGCCATCTCGCCCGCCACCCCTGGTGTCTGAAACGAATTTGCACATGGTTTTGATTTCGTTGTAACAGGACAAATTCTTTGACGTTCGGTAAGTATCTCGTCATCCTATCCATCGTATTTTTCGGCTCCATCGGAGACGCATTTCTTGCCCGCGGCATGAAGCATGCAGGTGCCATTGACGTTCACCACCTCAGCAATGTTTTCGTTGTCCTCGCGAATCCATACGTGATTGTTGGAATTCTGTTTCTCCTCGGCTTCATGTGGAGCTACATGACGGCGCTCTCGTTCGCCGACCTCAGCTACGTGCTTCCGGCGACGGCGATTAGCTACATTGTCATGGTGCTGCTTTCGATTTTCTGGCTGCATGAGCACGTGAGCCGTCAGCGCTGGTCCGGCGTTGCGTTCATCGTCACCGGAGTTGGCATGGTTGCCGGCGGTCCGGAGCGCACCGAATTTCCACCTGCCCCAGTTTCCGATCCGCCGGCTGTCGAGGAGCAAGCATGAAAATGCTCTACAGCTGGACCTGCATTCTGATCACGGTGGTTGCTGCCGCCGCGGGTGACGTCCTGGTCGCCCTCGCTATGCGGCGCATCGGCGATCTCGGAGACCTTCGCCGCCGCCATGGCTTCCCTTCGGTGATCCTGCGCGTCGTCTCGAGTTGGGTGCTCTTCGCGGGCGTATTCTTCATGGCGATCGCGTTTTTCAGCAATCTCGTGGGACTTTCATGGGCTGACCTGAGCTTCGTGGGCCCCGCATCGGCCGCGCTCACCTTCGTCAGCAATGCGTTCGCGGCCAAATATTTCTTGCGCGAAAACGTCGATCGCCGCCGCTGGGTCGCGACCGTACTCGTTTGCTGCGGAGTCGTACTGCTCACGTGGTAATCCGAATCGAACTCTGTTTCTGACGAACGCAGGATTGCGTTGAAACCCTGTTCAGTTTTCTGAACGTAAGCGATTGCCCAGCTGGATGGATCGCTTGATTGGACCTTCACCACGAGAGCTCGTTAGAATCAAATCCGCATCTCCTATGGATTCAAGCGCCACTCCCTACTCCGACCCTCCAACCATCAGCGACGTGACTTCAGCGGCAGCGAATCGCTTCAGCGGCAAGGTGGCGGACTGGCGTGTCTCCGTCGCCATCCTGATTGCTCTCTGGGCCATCATTTATATGATCGGCATTGCCCGGCCGGCATTGCTCGACGATGTCGATACGGTCCATGCGGAAGCGGCGCGCGAAATGCTGCAGCGTCACGATTGGGTGACGCTTTACACCGACGGCATTCGGTATCTGGAAAAAGCTCCGCTGATGTACTGGAGCCTGGCGGTCAGCTACAAGCTCTTCGGCGTCGGCACATGGACTACCCGCCTGCCGCTGTTGCTCGGCGTGCTGGCGGTGACGCTCGCGACCTACAGGTTGGGAAAGTACGCCTACGGAGAAACCGCCGGTCTTTATGCAGGTGTCGTGCTAGTCACGGCTCTTGGCATATTCGTGTACACGCGCTTTCTAATTCCGGAAGTCCTGGTCACGCTCTGGCTCACGCTCGGCTACTACCTTTTCCTGCAAGCACTCGAGCAGGAGCAACCGAGTCGTCTCGTTTGTTGGGGATTCGCAGCTCTTTGCGCATTGAATGTGCTCACAAAGGGATTAATCGGCCTCGTCTTCCCCGGAACAGCCATCGGACTATTTCTTCTCCTCACGGGCAGGCTCTCGACCCTGAAGAAGTTGCGCCTCGTTTCGAGCACAGTCGTATTTCTCGTCATCGCCGCGCCGTGGCACATCCTGGCGGCTATCCGCAATCCACCGCAAGGTCAGGCCCGCGGATTTCTCTGGTTCTACTTCATCAACGAGCACTTCATGCGCTTCCTCGGCAAGCGCGTTCCGCCGGGATACGACACCGTTCCCCTTGCAATCTTCTGGGGACTTCTTCTCGCGTGGCTGTTTCCATGGAGCGCATTCTTCCCCCAATCTCTTCGCGACGTGCCATGGCGGTGGCGCGAGTTCCACGGCAAGGTCGCCCAGAAGTGGGATCGTACCCGCTCCGCGAATCTTTTGTTTCTACTCTGGCCGCTCGTGATTGTCGGCTTCTTCAGCTTCTCGACGCGGCAGGAGTACTACACAATCCCTGGCCTGCCTGGAATGGCCTTACTCGTGGGCGCATGGCTCACGCGAGAATCTACGCCCGCCGCAACGGACTGGGACCGCAAGGCCGGGAGGATCTCTTCCATCGTATTGTTCGTCATCGGCGTGCTGGGATTCGCCGGCGGAATGTATCTTCTATTCGTTTCCAGCCCGCCTATTCCCGGAGCGGATCTCGCCGATCTGCTCAAGAAGAATCCGCAAGACTATAACTTCTCGCTCGGCCACGTCTTCGATCTCACCCCGCGAGCGTTGGGAGCGTTTCGCGGATCTCTACTCGCCGTTTCCCTCGCCATGCTGATCGGGACCGGGGCGAACTGGCTGCTGCGCATAAAGCGTCGCGCGTTCTGGGGCAATGTCTCCTTAACAGCCATGATGATCGTCCTGCTAGCCTCGATCCACTCCTCGTTTATTACCTTCTCGCCGATCCTTTCTTCCTACAATCTCGCGGAGGCAGTTCGGAAGCAGTATCGCCCGGGCGATCTGATCGTCATCGATGGCCAGTATCACGAGGCGTCCACGCTGAATTTCTATACCGGGATCCAGGTGCATGTTTTGCACGAACCGAGCGGCAATCTATGGTATGGCGCCAAGTTTCCCGATGCGCCCCACATCTTCGAGACTCGCGAATCGCTCGCCGCAAAATGGGACGGCCCCGGCCGTATCTTCGTATGGTCCGATCAGGAACAACCGCAGGACCTGCAAGGCCTCCGGTACTTCGAACTAGCCCGCAGCGGAGGAAAGTTCATCTTTACCAATCGAAACTCCTAGGGTTAAACCCGGACGACGGCCGACCGGCGGCTACCGGGCAACCCGCCTCGCCCGGCGATTGAAGTTCCGCACCATTGTCATGCCGACACCCGAGCGGAGCGAGGAAGGAGGAATCTGTTGTTCGCGCCCATTCTGGAAGCGTCGTCTTTCCCTCTGTTAGACTAGCCATGTCGAGAGGAACGCAGTCGATTCCCGTTGGAAGGCTCCTTTTTGTTGCTGACAGAAAAGCCGTTCCCCACGCCTTTCGCAGCCGACTGTTTTCAAGGAGTGCATGCTTGGTCATTGCGTACGTGATCCTGGCCCTCGCGGTGTTCGGGACCATCACCTCAACCATCGTCTTCATTCTTGCCGTTCTCGGCGCCATCAAATTCCGCGGGTACCGCGACCGCGATCGCAAGCAGTACGAGAAATTCGCCGCTCAGCTTCCGCCCGTTTCCGTCCTCAAGCCTGTGCACGGCAATGAGTCGCGGTTGAAAGAAAATATCGAAAGCTTCTTCCGGCAGGAATATCCGCACTACGAAATTCTTTTCGCGGCCGACGAGCCGGACGATGCCGCCATTCCCATCATCCGGGAAATCAGTTCGCGATACCCGCACATTCCAAGCCGCATTCTGGTGACCGGTCAGCCGCCTTGGCCGAACGCGCCGAATTACTGCTTCCACCGGCTATCTGAAATCGCGACGTACGACATTCTCGTGACCAGCGACAGCGACGTTGAGGTTGCACCCACGTACTTGCAAGATCTGGTCCCGCCGTTGCTCGATCCCAAAGTCGGAGCTGTGACCTGCGCGTTTCGCGGAAAGAGCGCCGGAGGCATCTGGGCCGATCTCGACGCCATCGGACAATCTGTCGAGTTCACGGCCGGAGTCCTGATCGCGAATCTGATGGAAGGCACGAAGTTCGGTCTCGGACCGACCATCGCGCTCCGCAAAGATTCCATCGGAAAAATTGGCGGCTACGCGGCCGTCCGCGAATACCTGTCGAACGATTTCGTCGTGGGAAATTTCATCCA
>DATJOA010000196.1:0-8467 GCA_035507635.1 Candidatus Acidiferrales bacterium | reverse complement strand
CAAACGCGGCAAGGCTGCCCTTGTTGATCCTTGCCTGAACATCCCTGTTGCGGACGCCTTTGAGATAGACCATCGTCGAGGCGATGTCGCGGTGACCCATCCATTGCTGCAGGGTGCGGATGTCGATTCCGTCCTGGAGGTGCCGGGTAGCATATGTGTGGCGGAATTTGTGGAGAAACCAACGGCCACAGTAGGCTCCTTCGACACAGCGATTGGTCTTTACGGTCCCGTTTTCCAACTTGTGGCTCACAGTGCAATGACTGCAGTTGAGTTCTCCGCGAAACGCGACCGCCTTAAGTTTTTCCAGCATGGCGCCGTCGGGCCGGCCTGTGGCGCTTGGGAAGATAGGATCGTCGGGGGTCGCATTTGCCGGACGGAAGGCCCTGAGCAACACGATGAGTTTCTGGGGAACCGGCACTTCTCGCTCCTCCCAGTTCTTCGGGTGAAATCCCCAGTGCGGTTTAGCGGTTACGCGCACAGCCATGTGCTTGAAGTCGACATCCCGCCACGTGACGAAGCGCCCTTCCGCGTCACGAAATCCTGACATCAGATAGAACTTAAACCGGACTTCCTCCGGCTTCGTGCAGGCCCTGAACAGCTTCGCCAGCTCGAAGTCTTCATAAATCGGCCGCACGGTTTCGACGAAACTAGGCCAGTCGGCAGCTTTGAGCAGTTTCGCCTTCCCGTGCTGCTTCATTACCTGCGAGATCACGACAAGCTTGTTGTAGATGCTCTTGCCCTTCTGCCCTTTCTTCAGGCAGTCGGTGGCGAAGTCGAGCAGGTCCTGACGCTCCACATCATCGACGTAGGTCTTGGTACAAAATGCGCTGAAGGAGTCGAGGATCGGACGGTAGGTCCGGAAAGTTCGCAAGGAGCGGTGATAGCGAACATAGTCCTTGTACGTATCGAGGGCGTGCTTTAGGGTCGTGCGCTCCTGGGCGACTTCGACGGCAGGCGGTGCAGGAATAATCCCATTGCGTGCGGCGTCCAGTTCGGCCTGCTTAGCTCGTACTTTGTCGGCGGCGGCGAAGCCATTTGGCCCTGCGGCTTCGCGATACCGACTGCCGCCTTCCCACCATTCGAGGTAATAGCTTCCTTCGGCGTGGACTTCGTCCCGACCAGCGACCGTCACGTGATCGCGCCGAACCCGCCCCTTGCTGTCGAAAAGCGCCGGAACGAGGGTCCAGTTTGCGCCAGCCGAGGTGGAAATCTTGATCTTCTTGAGGAGTTTGACGTGGGAGATCTTCGGCATTTGGCGGTTCCTCGTCTAAACCGCCACCATATTCGCCTACAACGCTGCTAAATGCAAGTAAACAAATGCACACCGTGACAGGGCAGCGTTCTAACCAACTGAACTACGTCCCCACGCCAAATCATCGAGGAGCGCTGTTGCCGCTGAGCCGCGGTATCGCGCTTTCGGAGGGTCTTGAGCACTTCACCAACGATCAAGACACAGTTATCCTAACAGCTTCTTAAGGATCGTGAAAGTCCCGCAGCTACTGCGGCGCCCAGGTCATATCAACCCGTATCGGAATATCGTTCTTCACCGGCATCGTAAGCAGTGATGGCGGCTCGATCTTGAAATCGTTAAGTTTCGCCCCTTGGGCACAGACTTGCCAGTTTGCCAGTGAAAGACATGCCCTCCATCGGCTCCCATCCAGACGCGGTAGACTGAAACGATGACGAAAACGGCCTCTCTCAACTCGCTCGCGCATGCCTCGTCGGCGTACCTGCGCTCAGCCATGCACCAGCCGATTCAATGGCATGAATGGGGCGAAGAGGCTTTCGCGACAGCCCGGCGCGAGAACAAGCCTATGCTGCTCGACATCGGCGCCGTATGGTGCCACTGGTGCCACGTCATGGACCGAGAGTCCTACGACGACCCCGAAGTTGCTGCGATCGTCAACGAGCACTTCGTCGCCGTGAAGGTCGACCGCGACGAGCGTCCCGATATCGACAGCCGCTATCAGGCTGCTGTGCAGGCCGTGAGCGGCCAGGGCGGATGGCCTCTCACCGCATTTCTCACGCCCGACGGAAAGCCGTTCTACGGAGGAACCTACTTCCCTCCCAGCGACGGCTACGGCCGGCCCAGTTTTCGCCGCGTCCTGTTGAGCATTGCCAATGCATATAAGGAGAAGAACGGCGACGTCGTTGAGCAGTCGCAACTGGTCGAGTCGGCGATTGCGCAGTCGGAATCTTTCGCAGGACGCGATGGCAAAATCTCCGACGCGATCCTCGATGCGATGCAGACCTCGGCCCATCGCATGTTCGATCCGCGCAACGGCGGCTTCGGGCAAGCTCCGAAATTCCCGCACCCGTCGATTCTCGACTTATTGATAGACCGCTACGCACAGGGCAAAGACACGCTGCGCGAACTCATCCTGACTACGCTTGAACACATGGCTCAGGGCGGCGTCTACGATCAGCTCGCCGGAGGATTTCACCGCTACTCGGTCGACGAGCGCTGGGTCGTCCCGCATTTCGAGAAAATGTCCTATGACAATTCGGAATTGCTGAAGAATTACGTTCACGCCTATCAGGCAACGGGCACGAAGTTCTTTGCCGACGTTGCGCGCGACATCATCCGCTGGATGGACGAGTGGCTCAGCGATCGCGAACGCGGTGGCTTCTACGCTTCACAGGACGCTGACATCAACCTGGACGACGACGGAGACTACTTCACCTGGACTCTGGACGAAACCCGCGCCGTTCTCACCCAGGAAGAAGCCGAAGTTGCATCTCTCCGCTACGACATCAACGAAATCGGCGAGATGCATCACAACTCTGCGAAGAACGTTCTTTACGTCCGCGCGTCGATCGACGAAATTGCGAAACGAATGATGCTCTCGCCCGAGCGCGTCGTCGAAGTACTCGAATCGGCTAAGAAGAAGATGTATGCCGCGCGCCTGCAGCGCCCCACGCCCTATATCGACAAGACCGTGTATGTTGGCTGGAATAGTCTCTGCGTCTCGGCATATCTCGAAGCTGCGCGCGTGCTCGCCCTCGATGACGCCCGACGCTTCGCCCTGCGCACGCTCGACCGCCTGCTGAATGTTGCGTGGAAACATGGTGAGAAGGCTGAAGAAACACGTGCGCTCATGCACGTGGTCGCCTACTCCGATCCTAAAGCTGCGCATCGCGACGTTCCCGGCATGTTGGACGACTACGCCTTCACCTCGCTCGCCTGCCTCGACGCCTACGAAGCGACCTCAGATCTCAGCTATTACAAATTCGCCAAGTCGATCGCCGACGAAATGATTGCTCGCTTTTTCGACGCGACCTCCGGAGGCTTCTTCGACAGCGAGCCCGGGGCGTCAAAGTTAGGAGTGCTCGGCACCCCGCGCAAGCCGCTGCAGGATACGCCCACGCCCGCCGGCAATCCGATGGCCGCGATCTCGCTGATGCGGCTTTATCACTACACAGGCGATGCCGGCTATCGCGAAAAGGCCGAACAAACTCTTGAGACGTTCGCCGGCGTCGTCGAACAGTTCGGCATCTTCGCCGCAACGTTTGGCATCGCGGTCGTGCATTTCCTGGAAAGCCCCGTACAGGTGGTGGTCATTGCAAACGAAAAAGATTCGACTGCTGCCGACGAACTTCACGCGGCGGGGGTCGCGCCTTTCGCACTCCGCAAGTCGGTTCTACGAATTGAGCCCAGTCATGCGGTGGGCAAGAACCTGCCGACCGCTCTGGCGGAAACCATCCCGCGTCTTCCACAATTGCACGAAGGGAAATCCTTCGCCGTGATCTGTTCTGGATCAACGTGCCAGCCACCGGTCTTCACCGCGGACGACCTGAAGTCGGCCCTGATGGCCCCATCTACCGGATTTACCCGAGACAAAAAATAAGGGCCGGCGGGTTAGTATGAGGCCCGTCAGCCCGAAGATTGCAGAACCTTTGTTTTCGGCCCAGAGTACAGTTACGACAGGTTACTTTGGTGACCTTGCGGTTACCGCCTGCCTGCGCTTTACTGCGGGGGCAGGGTTGTGTTGCAGTTTGGCGTTTTGGGTGGGCACAGAATGAGCGGACCGCCGTCAGCGGCTGGAACCTGTTGGACGGCGGCTGCCATAAAGGTGCCCACAAGTCCGACCATCAGGATTGCTAGCCTGATTGCACGTTTCATGGGTTCGTCTCCTGTCCGCGCTGGAGTTTCCGTCGAGGGGAACTTTTGCGCGGACAGGCATTATAGGTCACTTGTCAACTCTCGCTATGCAATAGATTGCAACCGCTAGTTCATCCCGCCGGTTCCACCTCCCGCAGGCTCATCCATTCATATCCCCAATCCATTGGAAAGCATAGACTTATGCCATCCATCGCGATTGCTTTTCGGGGAATCAGTCCGGCTCCGGCAAGTTGCAGACGCTTGCACACCAATTTACAAAATCCGGATAAGAGTCGACCACGAGATTCATTGTCACTAAAGGCAGGACGCGATAAGGATGCGGGAGGTCTAGCTTTTTGACCGAAACGTACCGGAGCTCATCCCTGGGAAGGCAGTAGATCCACCCGCGCCCTGGGCAGCAGAGGCCGCCTTGGCTGTAACCGTGGGATTGTCCGGCTGCGTGCGCGACAGTGCGCGATCCACCATATCCTCGAACATCGGAATCAGCGAATCCGCCGGCACAGGATGATGAATGTCCGACAGGCTCTGCTCCCACCGCTGCGGCTGCAGCAAGGTATGAGTGAGGTCGCGTGCCGAGCTCTTCACCGCGACGTAGCCCAGCCACAATCCCAGGCTGAGGTTATAGGCGGTCATGTTGAGGATGCTGGTCCACGGCCCAGTAAGATGATTGCCGACCCAGGAGCAGATCAGGAGCAGTTCGACCACGGCGAACGAACCAAAGCCGAGCGCGATCCCAAAACTTTGCTGCTTGCGGCTGACGCCCACATAATGCGCGAAGAAGAGAAGGAACAGCACCATTCCCACCTGGATCATCCGCACGCAGCGTTGCGATGTGATGATGGCCTGGTAGAACGGCGGCACCGCAGATGAATTCGTCGATACCGAAACCACGCCGGCCACCAGCAGCATCACCAGCCCGGCCCACTTGAAGAGCACTGTACCCAGGTCGCGCAAGGTGTGGAAGGAGCGGAACACATCGACAAACACTTCGTGGATCACCATGAATCCCAAGGCGACGCTGATCGCCATGCAGCCCCAGTACAAGTAGTAGGTCAATGTCGTGCTGTAGCTGTAAACATAGGCGGGAAAAACGATCGCGAAACTGACCAACTGCGTGACGATATAGGCGAAGAAGAACTTGAATTGCCGCACCAGTCTGCGCCGCACCATAAAGGCGGCGATGCCCACCTGAAGCAGGGGGTGAGCGATCCAGAGCGCATAGTACAAAATCTTGATTCTCTCGCTCATGCTTGTGGCGCACGACGCAACGGAAATGCAGTGAGTCTCGAACGGACAGCGGTCAAGTTTTCTTTACAGAGCGCGCTTGTACAGCCGGTACCCAAAGGTAGCCCCCTGCGTACCTGCCGTTCAATGTACTGTGGTAATCCATGGTAACGTTACCGTTTCGGGGACAGGGGGGCAAGTTACCTTCGTGCTAGAGGATGGCACTTGAGGGGTTAGCCGCCCCAACGGCGGCCGAAAACGACTCCGGCGAACGCCTGCTCAGCTCGTGAACACGCGATCAGGTGCGCCTTGAATGCGTTATCCAATGTCGTTATGCAGTCTCTTTCAGGCGCCTGAATGCGTCATTCCGACCGGAGCCGTTCTTCAGGCGTGGGGAGGGATCTGGCCTGAGTCTCATCCGATGCCCGCTCCGTGCCACTTTGCAAGAAGCGCAGCGGCGTTCCGCGAGATCCCTCCGCTCGTAAGAACCCGGGCTGGAAAGCACAGCTCCCGTCCGTTGAGGCAGCTACGCGTCCGGCATGGAATGGATGTAGGCCCGCATCATCCGGACCTCGTCGTCCTTCTCATTCAAATCGTGCAGCAGAATGTCCCGCAGCGACACCATGCCCACCAGTTGCCCTTCATGACACACTGGCAGGTGCCGGAACCCATGCCGCCGCATCAGGGCCATGCAGTTCTCCAGCTCCTCGTTCGTGTTGATGGTGAGCGGGTCGTCGGTCATGACCTCGGCCATGCAGGTCGTGCGCGGATCGCGTCCTTCGGCGACGACGCGCCGCATCAGGTCGCGCTCGGAAAAGATTCCGACCAGTTTTCCGTTATGAATCACCGGAACCGCGCCAATATTGCGCTCGACCATGGCGCAAACGGTTTCGAGCACCGTATAGCCGAGTTCCGCCAGATACGTGTCCTGATTCTTGATCAAATCACAAATGAGCATGGATGCCTCCTGGGTGGGGGAGTGCGGACAACAGGGTCTCCCAAAAGCATCTACCGGGGCGCGAGTATATGCCGAATCCCAGAGGTAAGAAAAGAAAAAAAGGTTGGAAAAGAAGAAAACGGGAGACTAAAACTTCGGATTCGCCAGCGACAGCTGACGGAGAACTGACCCCAGCCTTAGTCCCTGCGGACCGGCGAATCTGCGCCGATCGGCACGAAGTACGAAGAATTCCACAGCGCCTGCGGCAGGCTCGTCCGCGGACGCCCCGTCACGATGATGTTGTAATCGTCCGCGTCTTCGTGGGACATGGCCTGAAAGGGATCTGCGGCAGCATCCTTCCCTTCCGAATTCGGCTCAATTACAGCCAGCCATCCGAGGAACTCGTGAACATCGTGTGTCCGCGGGCGTCCGGCAATCATGAATGAAACATCGGCTTCCTGCGTCGAGAAGTGCCAGGCCAGCGAAGCGGTCAGATCGACGGCGCGTTCGTAAGCTTCGTCGGAAATAACTCCGCTTTCCGGATTGTCGAAAACAATGCGCACGCGCCGCTCATCCTCGCGCGTGAATTCCCGAACCTTCAGCAGTCCCGACTTCGCCGTCGCCTTCCAGTCGACATGCCGCGCCGAATCCTCCGGCATGTATTCGCGAATGCGGTAAAGATCGGAGCCGCGTCCGCGCACAAAGCTCTCCCACTCGCCTCGGATCACGGGAAGAATTTGCAGAATCTCTTCCGCGGGCTCGATGTGCGGATAAACCAACACTTCCCTGCGCAGCGCAACGTGACGCGTCTTGGTGAAAAACGCGAAGGGAAAGCGCGTCGCGAGGCCGAAGCTGTCCTCGCGATAACATCCGCGCTGATCGAACTTCAATTCCAGATCGGCCGACATTTCCGTCCCCGGCGGTACAAAGGGAAAGTACGCCATGCCCTCGAAAATCCCCGGCGGCGCAGGCAAAACCGTGACCCGGCGAAGCTTGCGGTCCGGCAAGCGCAGCCACTGCTCTTCCGCCGGACGGTTGAATGGAAAAGCGAAGGTCGTTTCCTCCCATTGCCACTGCTTTGTGATTTTCTTCCGCCTCTTCTGCGTGGAAACCACTCGCACCGAAAACGACGGCAGGAAGCGCCGCGGATTCTCCAACACGATGCGCCCGAAGACGGCGCGTCCGGCAAAGACGTGTTCCGGCATCCGGATATCGAGTTCGAGATGGCGTAGCACCCATGCCGAAACGTATCCCGAAACCAGCATCGCGGCCAGCATGGCCGCCACCACAATGTAGAGGAGATTGTTGCCGGTATTCAGCGCCGCAATGCCAATGACCAGCGTCAGCAGAATGTAAACGATGCCCGCGCGCGTGATGTCGTAATCGAAGCTCTCGCGCAGACGTTCCACGGCGACGCGCTTCGCCAAGTATGGCACTGTAATCAGCCCGACCAGCGCCGCCAGCAAAAGCGACGTCGATGCCAGGATCACCGTCGCCAGAACATTCCCGGCATCGCGCGAAATCGTCGAAAATAGCGCCGCGCCGAAGGCGAGTCCTAATCCCACCAGCGAAAGCAAGAACTTCACCCAGACTTCGGTCGTCGCGGACTGCAGCCACTCGAACACACGGGCCGATGGGGCAGACTTCAACGGATTGGCAATGGAAGCCACTATTTCGAGCCTAGCATCCGTAATGGGAACGAACAACCTGGATTCGATTGCGCAGAAAGCGTTCGTAACCTGGCGGAAAAGTCCGAAGCGGGCTCACGGCCTGCGCCATTTGCGCAGTTGCTTCCACGCCTGCACCAGTTCCTGAATGGCGCGCGGCGGAGGAAAAGTCCGCGAGTTAATGATGGCGCACTCGCGGTAGGCGCGCTGATAGAACTCGCGCACGCCAGACTCGCTGAGCAGCGCCAGATTGTGCATGATCTCTTTCAGGTCTTCTTCGGTCCAGACCTCCTCGCGTTTCCCGATCTCCGGCCGCCGCGCCATGACGGAATCATTCTACTATTCGCCGTTTGTTCGCCCACTAGCACGGATTGGCAGTGATGGCGGGAAAGATTGCCAGTGATAAGAGGAAGCTCGTGCAAATCCGTGGCCAGCTCTTGGTCGGGTATGCTACGCTTTGGCCGCCTCAAGTTCGCACATCCCAAACTCCACTTTCACATCCCCACTACGGAGGTC
>DATJOA010000195.1:0-4799 GCA_035507635.1 Candidatus Acidiferrales bacterium | reverse complement strand
ACGGAACGACGGCCGTTAAGGCCGAATATCTGGACGTGCGCGCGGTTCGCGCATAGTCTGGGAAAGTGATAACTTGGTTTTATACGAGGGGGCTCAGGTGGATCCACAACTCAAACAACTGATGAAAGAGCTCGGCGACGCTATCAATGAATCGCTTTCCGATTCCGAGCAGATCTCTGAAGTTGTGTCTCGCATCAAAGAGGGCGGATACGATATTTTCCTGGTCCTCGAAGCCACCATCGGCGTGAGCAAGCAGGGCGAAAAGACGCCGGACAAGACTTCTCTCGTCTCGACGCTCACGACCAATCCGGAGTTCAAGATCAGCGATCAGGATCTCAAGTTCCTCAAATCTCTGCGCATCAAGATCGATGAGGAGAAGAAGGACAAGTAGTTCATCCTACTCCTAAACTGTGCCGTGGACATGAGATCCTTCGCTCCGCCTGAAAAGCTCCTCCGCTCAGGATGACATCTTCTGGTTTGCTGTTGCTTCCGGTTTCCTCGTATTCCCAGTTTTCTCTCGATTCCCTACGTCAGCACCCACGCGAGCAACTGCTCCACGGCTCGATTTGCCTCGATGATGGAAGATTTGTGATCGGGCATCCCGGATAAATCTACATTGGCGAAAGCAATCCTTCCGAACGGCGCTGATCTCAGCAGCTCTCCCGGAGCTGGCTTGCCGTCTTTGCCGAAATAAAATCCCGGAGCCGGGCTGGCATAGGCGTGTCCCCAGCGGTTCAGAATGATTCCGGCGACGTCGCGGCGGGCGTCGAATCCTGTGCGAGCGAACATATCCGTGAGTTGCTGGCGAATCTGCCGCTCGTATTCGGCGAAGGGCGTGGAGATCATCTCCGCGCGTCCCATGTTGCCCTGCTGCTCGGCCGTCTTCCCAGGATACGAGTAGAGAACCTTGATGGTGAGCACGACCGGCGAGTCGGGACCGATCGTGGGCGGGTTCGGGCCACAAAGCGCCAGCTTGCGAATCTGAATATAGCTGCCGATGCCCTCGAACCACTGGCATCCCGAAATTCCCATTTTGTAAAGGAAGCGCCAGTTTCTCACCGCAACGTTGGCGAGCAGGCAGGCCGAACGATGGAACTGCGCGTAGGCCTCTTTGCGGTCGCTGGGAAGATCGCGCACGATATGCTTCGTCGTCCAGCTGCCACCGGCCATGATCACCGACCGCGCTTTTACGCGGTATGTTTTTCCTGCTTGCGTGTAGAGGACGGTGACCGATTCCGATTTCGCCGGATCGCCATCATGCTTCACCCAGACGGCGGTCGAGGCGAGGCGAATTCGGCTGGGAGATCCCGGGCGGTCGAGTGCTGCGAAATTCACGTTCTTGCGGCAAATATCTTCCAGAGTTCGTTCTCCCGCGATCGCGTCCGGAATCATCGTCTTGACGATCAGCCGCGCGATGCCGCTATTGCCGTCGGGAAACATCTGCGCCTCGTCGTCGGCCAATCCACCAAAGCCGTCGAAGGCGTAAGCGGTGTAGCCTGAGAGCGCATCCGCGCCCAGCCCGAAGCCGCTGCCTTCATCCAGTCCGATAAAATCGCGGACCGTCTCGCGGCTGATGCCATACTTCTCCATGATGTGATCTTCGAGCGTGATCGTGTCGAGCCGCCGTGAGATGGCGTCGCCGCGATACTCGGGCTTTTGCGCGGTTCCGGGACCTTGCGCCTTCAACAACTCATCGCGAGTCTGCGCGGAAATCGGCGCACCTTCTAATTTTTGGCCCCACGGATCGGTGAGCCACAGACCTTTCGGCTGGCCGAACTTCGCTCCGAAGTACATTCCAGCCGGTGCGCCGCCAAGATAGGGCGTGGTCGTCAAGGGAATCTCGGGATCGGGGCCCGCCCATTTCTGATATTCAAGTCGCGGCGTCTTCAATCCGATCGAGTCGTAGAAGCGCTCAATGAAGCTGTGCGAATAGTTGACTTGGAATAACGCGGAGCCTTGATGCGCCAGCAGGCGGTGTCCGTCGACCAGAAATTCATTTCGCTTGGCCTCACCTCCGAAGATCGGATGATTATCGAGAATGAGGCATGTTTTCCCTGGTCCAGCTTTACGTTGAAAGATCAGCCCTGCAGCGAGTCCGCTGATTCCGCCGCCGACCACCACGCAGTCGTAGGTTTCTGCGGTGTCGATGACGCTGGCGGGAAGGTTTTCGAAATCGCCGTTGCGAATCTGATGGCCGGCGTTCATCACAGCGAAGGTATTGCCGTTCGAATGAGCATAGTCGCCGACGCCGCCGTAGCCGGTAAAGTCGTCGGCGGAATCTGCGGACTCTGATCTGGATTGCGCCAGCAACTGCGCCGGAGAGACTGGCGAGAGCAGCAGTCCTCCCGAGGCCAGCAGCGTGGAATTCAGAAAATCGCGGCGGGTGATGTCGTGATCGAGGCCGAGGGTTTTATCGGAGCAGGTGCTTGATACTGACTTCGTCTTGCAACCTGGATTTGTGAGATCGTTGTTCCCCTTTTTCCCCAATTCTCCTCCAACCTTTGATCGGGCCAAATCGATCGGCGCAGCGGAGCTTCGCTCCGCCGGACAGCCGAGGACGGCTGCCCCCACATGAGCTACCGGCAGAATTATATTCGCTGCCTCGATTGCTTGTGCGTCCGGCAACCCCGGCCCGCTGTGCTAACATCTACTGTTTTCTTTTCGTACTGGCGGATATCAGAAAAGATTCCGTTGGGGAATAGCATGCGGGATCTGAGGATCGGCATGAAAGACACTCTTGGGGTTCTGTTGGCCGGAGGAGCCGGCGAACGACTCTATCCTCTCACTCGAGACCGCGCCAAGCCCGCCGTGACCTTCGGCGGCATCTACCGCATCATCGACATCACACTCTCCAACTGCCTGAACTCCGGCCTCCGAAAAACCTACATCCTGACGCAGTACAAGGCGCTATCGCTGAACCGCCATATCCGCGAGGGCTGGAACATTCTGGGCCGCGAGGTCGGCGAGTTCATCGAAGTGCTGCCGCCGATGAAGCGCGTGAGCGACCAGTGGTATCAGGGGACGGCCGATGCCGTCTACCAGAACATCTACTCCATCGGATCCGAGGAACCGAAGCGCGTTCTGATTCTGGGCGGCGATCACATCTACAAGATGGATTACGGCAAGATGCTCAAGCAGCACGAGGATTCGGCTGCCGACATCACGCTGGCCACGATCCAGATCGATCCCAAGGAAACGTATCAATTCGGCGTGGTCGATGTGGACCGCGAAGGAAGAATTCACGGCTTCGAGGAGAAGCCGAAGGTCACGACGCTGCGCTCGCCGCTGAATCCGGAAAAAGTTGCCGGATCGATGGGCGTCTACCTGTTCAATGCTGACGTGCTCATTCCCGTATTGCTCAAGGACGCGGAGAATCCGCAATCGACCCACGATTTCGGAAAAGATATTCTGCCGAAGATGGTCGATGACTACCGCGTCTTCGCCTACGACTTCGTCGACGAGAACAAGAAAGAAGCGCTTTACTGGCGCGACGTGGGCACTCTCGAGGCGTATTACGAAGCGAACATGGATATCGTTTCGGTTTCGCCGATCTTCAATCTTTACGACGAACACTGGCCGATCCGCACGCACCAGCGTCAGTATCCTCCCGCGAAGTTCGTGTTCGCAGAATCGGGGCGCACCGGGACCGCGCTCGATTCGATCGTTTCCAACGGATGCATCGTTTCCGGCGGCGTAGTGAAAAATTCCGTGCTCTCGCCCGACGTGCGCGTCAATTCTTACTCGGAGGTCGAGAACTGCATCCTGTTCTCGCATGTCAGCGTAGGACGCCGCTGCCGAATCCGGCGCGCAATTCTCGATCGCGACGTACACATCCCGGAAGGAACGACGATCGGCTACGATGCCGAAGCGGACCGGCAAAGATATTTCGTCACCGAAAGCGGCATCACGGTCGTGACGCGCGATTATTCGCTGTTCGAGAATCCGGTGACGGTGGACTACTTCACGAGCGAGTAGCGTCATACGCCGGAAAATTCTCCTTGGATGATGGTGTTAAAACTCCCCGCTAGAGCCTTTCCTCTATATTCCTTGAATAACCATATTTCCGAATGCTCGTGCTAATGTGCTCTTAACAAAGTGGTTACGTGATCCTCTCATCAAGAGCTGCGCGGGAACCAGAACGTGAAACACGCGATAGCCCCTTTTTCCTATTGACTGTGCGAATGCACCGCTCATAATCGCGTGGGGGTTCGCGTTAGGCCGTGAGGATTCCGCTGGCTCTGTGGGGCCGTCTCACGGGGCACCTCTTCCCCTGCCGGAACGTGAAACTTACTACATCACCATCGTTCCAAGGAGCAATTCCATGAGTACTTGCAAGAAACACCTTGCGCTCGCAGGGCTATTGCCCGGAGTGCTGTTGGCGTGTTTGGCGATCCCTGCCGGTGCGCAAAGCGCCGCGGAATCCCACACAGCCCGCGGATTTATGCAGCCTTATGATGCCGCCCACGAACTTACCGTGACCGGCACCGTGCAGGAGGTCGTCACGAAGCACACAGTCGGCAGCCCGGCAGGGATGCACCTGCTTGTCAGCGGAACTGAGGGCATGGTCGACGCTCACGTCGGACCATTCATGTCGAAGGACGTGCAGGAAGCGCTGCATACGGGGCTCCCGATTCAGATTGTCGGAGCGATCGAAACGCTGCACGGCAAGCAGTTCCTGCTGGCGCGCCAGCTGATTTTCGGCGGCCGCTTGGTTACGGTGCGTAGCCAAAACGGATTTCTGGTGCGGGGAGTACCCATGAATGGAAATTCGATGAGAGCGCCGAAGGCAAACGGAGGTG
>DATJOA010000194.1:0-13915 GCA_035507635.1 Candidatus Acidiferrales bacterium | reverse complement strand
ATTCGAGCGCCTGCACATAATGTGAGAAGGCCAGCAGGTTGACCTCGGGCGACAACTTCATCGCCGGATGTCCCCAGTAGCCGTTGGCGAAGATTCCGAGTTGTCCGCTGGAAGCGACGGCATTCACGCGATCCTGGGCGGCCTTGAGTTCGTTGCGCGAGTTGCGCGCCCAGGGCGATAGGCTTTCGGCCAGCTTCGACGTCGCGGCAGGATCGGCCTTGGGAATCTGCAGCACGTCCACCCAATCGAGCGCGGAGAGCTGATAGAAATGCACGATATGGTCGTGCAGCGCGTGCGCGATCAGAATCAGGTTGCGAATGTACTGCGCGTTCAGCGGGACCTCGAGCTTCAGCGCATCCTCCACCGAGCGCACGCTGGCCATGGCATGGACCGTTGTGCACACACCGCAGAAGCGCTGCGTGAACATCCATGCGTCGCGGGGATCGCGGCCGCGGAGAATTTTTTCGATGCCCCGCCACATGGTGCAGGAAGCCCATGCATTGCTGACCGCGTTGTTGTCGACCTCCACGTCGATGCGGAGGTGGCCTTCAATTCGTGTAATCGGATCGATTGTGATTCGTTTCGCCATAAGAACCTGCTGTTAATCGCCGGACGTTTCGGTTTCGTTCTCGCCGTAATATCCGTACTTGAAATATCCCGTCCACCGGATGTACGGACGCCGGAAGCGGAAGTAAGCCGCCATGTCGTGCCACTCGCTCAACGGAGCGGGAAGAATCGCGAGACGCTTCACCGCGATCAGGAATCCGGCAACGCCGAGAGAAATGAATCCGAGGGAGACCAAGATTTCGATCGTCGCCGGAAAATACAGCGCCTGCGGATTGGGGCGGAATGCCAGCGTCGTGGGGCTGAAGCGATAAATCATTCCGCCAGCCGAGCTGAGAATGTAGCCGATGAACATTGGCTGCGGATTGTGGCTCTTCGCCGATTTGTACAGCAGCCATCCGCCGACCGCGATGAGCAGTATCTCCAGCCAGAAGACACCGGCGAAGCGATCGAAGTGGAAAGCTGTTCCGAGCGCTCCGCGGAAAAGAATATCGAGCAGGCGCAGAGCGAGCCATCCGAAGATCAGCCAGGCGGTGATGCGCGCGGCTTCTTCGAGGACGTCCATGTCCATGGCACGCTTCCACACCAGGCAGCAGAGCATGGTGGTTCCGGCGACGCAGCCGAACGACATGAAGCTTGCGGCTCCGAGATAAAGCAAGGGCAGCCACGGGGTCTGCCAGAGCGGATGGACGCGTTCGCCAGCCAACAACATCAACGCGCCGAGGGAGGACTGATGCATCCCGGGAAGCAGATAGGCTGCCGCGATGATCCATGGAAAAAAGTAGTGCAGCCGTTTTTCAATCGATTCGACGCCGGGACGCAGCCGCGAATCGAAGTACCACAAGCGTTCAAGCAATGGGGGAAGGTTCTCAACAGCGAGGGGGATCATCGCGTAAATCGACATGCAGATCGCCACTTCTGCGAGCGGCGAGTGCATGTTCCATTTCCACGGAAAGACCATCCAGTAAAAATTCCAGGGACGTCCGGCGTCGATGCCGAGCAGGAGCAGTCCGCAGGCATAGGCAAGAAAGCTGGTGAGCAGCGCCATGCGCATGAGGGAGTGCATGCGCTTGCGGCGGAAGACCCAGGCGGCGATGCCGACGGCAAATGCTCCGGAGCCGAGCGCAGTCAGGACCATCACATTGAAGGTTTTCCAGATGCCCCAACCGAAGGCATCATTCATGCCGCTGACGGGGCCGAGTCCAGCCAACTCGCGATAGCCGGTCAGAATGAACGCCAACAGAACAAGCGCCACGAGGCCGAGGAAGAATCCGTTAACGACGGGGAATCCGTAGACAGGAACATTTCGTTGCCAGCGAGTGTCTGGAGCGCTTTTGGTCGTTGTGCTAACGGTGCTCATAGTTGCGCCCTCAATCCGGTTTCTCTTTCGCGCTCATGCGCTTCTTCTTCATGGCCTTTCAGGCTCTTTCGAATGACCTGCACGAGTCCCGCGTAGAGAACTGCCGGCAACGCGAAGTATTGATAGAAGCGGCGCTGCCAGCGGAGAGTCTTCGCTGGGACCGATTCCGGCCCGAGTTCCGGCAGGCCGAGTTTTTCGAACGGCACGCGCGAGAGATAGAGCGCCTGCGTGCCGCCGTTGTCGGTTTCTCCGTAGACGCGGTCTTCGTAGTAGCGCCCGGGATTGTTCTTGATGCGCTCCTTGGCGTCGAGCAGCAGCACCGAGCGTGGCCCGAACATCACCGCACCGGTCGGGCACACGCTGGTGCAACCCGGCTTCAGCCCTTTTTCGAGGCGTTGGCTGCACAATTCGCACTTCGTAACGCGCGGATTGAAGCCAGCCCACTGGAAGCGCGGAATGTGATACGGACAGGTGATGGTGCAATAGCGGCAGCCGATGCACTTCTCGGCGGTCCAACTGACGATGCCGGTCTCGGGATCCTTGTGTAGCGCCTGGAACGGGCATCCCGCGGCGCATGCCGGGTCGAGACAATGCATGCACTGGCGCTTGACGTAAGAGAAGACCGAGCCATCTTCCGGTTTGTAGAGCTTGATGACGTTGCGTGTCAGGTCGTTGAGATCCGATGGAGCCTGGTGCAGGCCGTCGCCGCGCGTGTCTGGAGGCGTGTCATTGGCTTCGGCGCAGGCTGCCACACAGGCCTTACAGCCGATGCAGATCGTCGCGTCGTAGAGAAGACCGACCGCCGCGCTGGGAACGGGAATCTTCTCGCTCGCTTGCAGTACATCGGTGCCGACCGTGACCGCGATCGCGGCCGGAACTCCCGCCTTCGCGATGCCGCTGAAGAGTTGTCGCCGAGTGATCGCCACGTCAGTCCTCTTTCTTTTCGGCTGCTTTCTCTGCGGGAGTTTTGAGTTTCTCGGCATACGCCCGATCGGTTGCGATGCGCGTTACGCCCGCCTCCATGCTGCTCTGGAATCGTTGCGAGGCGACCCATGCGGCTCCGCCCACTGCGCCGGTAATCGCTCCGACGAGCGCGGCAGCGCCAACTTTGAGCTGCCCAGCGGTGCTGTAGACCGGCGGATACGTATCGGGAGGCGTTGCCAGATGAATCGGCACGGTCTCAAACGTCCCCATTTTCCAAACGACGCTTTTTTCGGTGCAGCCGAAGCAGGGAACGCCGGTGCCGATCGGCCAGACGCCCGGGATTTCGTTGAAGTGGCGCGTGGAGCAGGAGGCGTGTGTGACCGGGCCTTTGCAGCCGAGCTTGTAGAGGCACCATCCTTTGCGATGGCCTTCGTCGCCGAATGCGGTGGCGAAGCGTCCGGCATCGAAGTGAGCGCGGCGCGGGCAGTTTTCGTGGATCACGCGGTCATAGGCGAAACGCGGTCGATGCAACTGGTCCATTTCCGGCAGCCGGTTCATCGTGACGTATTCGAGGACGACGGCCAGCAGGTTGTAGGGATTGGGAGGGCATCCGGGAAGGTTAATGATCGGCTTGCCGGTCACCACGGAATCGACGCCCATGGCTCCGGTGGGATTCGGATCGGCGGAGGGCACGCCGCCCCATGACGCACAGGAACCCATGGCGATGATTGCGGCCGCTTGCGAGGCGACTTCTTTGACCACCTGAATCGCCGGCCGGCTGCCCAGTTCCATGTAGACGCCGTCGTCGCGAGTCGGGATCGAGCCTTCGACGACGAGAACGTACTTTCCTGCGTTATCTGCGATTGCCGACTTCAGCGCCGCCTCGGCCTGCGCTCCCGAAGCGGCCATCAACGTTTCGTGATAGTCGAGGGAGATGACGTCGAGGATCAAGTGCGCGACGTCGGGAGCAGTGGTGCGGAGGAGGGTCTCGGTGCACCCGGTGCAGTCCTGGAAGTGCAGCCAGATGACGGAGGGGCGCCGCGCCTTGCCGACAAGCTTCGCAACCTGCGCGGCAGTGGCTTTATGGGTCAGCGCCAGGCCTACGGGCGCGGCCACGATGATCTTGGAACACAGCTGAAGGAAATTTCTGCGGGACACTCCGCTCTTTCGCAGATGTGCCCCTATGGTTTCTTTCTCGCCTGTCGACATAGACAGCTCCCCTGGCAACCTGGCCATCGGCCAATTCGAGCTTGAATCGTCCGCTTGGAAAAACGCGAATATCTCCTGGCGTGTGCGTTGTCGTGCCACGGAGAAAACGTCTTCCCCAGTGAACCTTCATCATTCGACTGCGAGGAAATCGTCAGAAGCTGAAGGGGGTCTGGTTGGGAGATTGAAAGGCGTTAAGACGGATAAATATGCCGACCAGCACCGCGTTCCCGAGCAGTTTCCGGCGACTCCTTTCTGGACTGGTGGTCAGTCCACGACAAGTCGAATGGAGTGTTTATCGCTTTTTCTGGAAATGCTGACAGTGATGCAAATCACAGCTGGGAGTGATGAGAAACAACACGTTTTTGGAAGAGAAGGGTTCGGCTCGTGTTACAAAAGGCAACAACAGGGTGCGGAATGTTGCCTCACCGGGGAGCTAAGTCACAGGGAATGTAGTAAGGGGCTAGGGACGGTTAGAAGTGACACAGAGATTTTTCGCCTTCGTTGTGGATGCCGCCCTGGTCATTTCCGAAAGCGTGCTTTTCGCAGCAACACCCCACAGCCGATGACCGCTCCCGCCACGCCGAGGAGAAAACTGACGCGCAAAGCGATAAGTGCGTTTTGATCTTGATTCCCGTGAGAGATGCGGTAAGCTCAGTTGAGTCCCGCCGCCAACGAAGCAACAAAAACGGGAAAGAACAGTCCACAACCTAAAAGGAGCGGCCTGAGCCAGCGCCCTCCAACGCCACGGCTGCGACCCGTCAGGGCATAATCGAGAAACTTGAATCCTATTACGAGTGTGCCAGAACCATCGAACACATCACGAGTTCTCCGACGATGGCCCACCAAGGTGTAGCAAGCGAAGTCTGAGAAGTGTGCGTCCTGAACAGCCCCGATGGCATAAACGGAGGCGAAGAAACACGCAACGAGTGCACCGATTCCGACAGCCCCAGCGAATATCCTTTTCGCCATTTGAGCGGATTGTAGAGACTTCCAGTCAGGGATTCGGCTCCTTATTTCCACAACGGGGCCGCAGCGAATCTCACGCAAGTCGTGAATTTCTACAACAGCGTTTCCAGATCGGCCTTACTTCGCAGCAGATGAAAAGACCTGATCAATTTTCTGCAAACACTGTAGTACCGGCGCCGGCAGCAAAGTGGGGAAGAATGGCGCGATGTTGCCGGCACGGTTTTACTGCTGCAGGATCTGACCGGGGTTGGGATGGACCTGCTCGTTCTGGATTTCACTGGCGTCCCAGCCTCCGCCGAGGGCTTTGACGAGGTAGACCGAGCTCACCATCTGCTGGCCGAGGAGTTGGGTTTCGAGGCGCTCGTTGCTGAGCAGAGTCGTCTGGGCGGTGATGACGTCGAGGTAGTTGGTGACGCCGCCGACGTAGCGGTTGTTGGCGATGTCGAGTGCGCGGCGCGCGTCGTCGACGGCCTTGCCTTGCGTGGAGAGCGCCAGGGATAGAGTTTTCAGATTGCTGATTCCGTCTTCGACTTCCTGGAACGCGGTCAGCACGGACTGGCGGTAATTGGCCACGGATTCGTCATAAGCAGCGCGACTTGCGGCGAGATTGGCGCGGTTGCGTCCGCCCTGAAGAATCGGTTCGAGGGCATCTCCACCGAGAGACCAGAACAGGCTTGGCGCGTTCAACAGAGTGCTGAGACTTGTGCTCTGCCATCCTCCGGCGCCGCTCAACGTGATGTGCGGATAGAACGCCGTATAGGCCAGCCCGACCTGAGCGTTCTCGTAAGCCATCTCGCGCTCGAGCGTGGCGATGTCGGGACGGCGCTCCAGCACATCCGATGGAACTCCCAAAGGTACGGGGGGCGGAGTCGCCTTGAGCGGCGCAACCGGAATATTGAAACTCGAAGCGGGCTGGCCGACCAAGACCGCGATGGCGTGTTCGTATTGTGCTCTCGATTCCTGAACCAGAGCGGCCTGCGAAATGGTGGAGTCGAGCACTGTGGCCTGTTGCGCAACCTCAAGACCGCTCGCGATTCCGCCAGAGTGGCGATTTTCCACGAGATCGAGACCTTTGCGCTGATATGCGGCCGATTCCTCAACCACCTGATACTCGGCGTCGAGTTCGCGGAGGGTGTAGTAATCGGCGGCGAGTTCGGCGGTCAGCACCAGTTGGGTGTTTCCGAGATCAGCGGCGGAGGATTGCAGCGAAGCATTCGCAGCTTCCAGATTGCGGCGGACGCGGCCGAAGAGATCCGCCTCGTAACTCAACGAGAAGGGAAGCGTGTATACGCTTTGCGTGTACGGAGGCACAGGTTGGGCAACTCCGTTGATAATGACCGGAGCCGCTCCATCCAGCGGACGATTGCCGGCGCCACGTTCGCGATACCCGCTCGGATCGGCCGCGAGTTGCGGGAAGTAAGCGGCGGTCGCCACGCGCGCTAGCGAGCGCGCCTGATTCAAGCGGTCGCGCGCCGCTTCGAGCGATTGATTCGCCTTGAGCAGTTCCTGTTCGTAGGCATCCAGGGCGGGATCGTGGAAAACCTGCCACCAGGTTCCCTTCGGAATGGCATCCTTCGGAACCGCAACCTCCCACGGCGGCTGAGTCTTCCATGCATTTGGCGCGGGAGCGGGAGCTGCTGGGCGGCTGTAACGCGGTCCTACGGTGCAAGCCGCAGAAAATATTGTCGTCGCAACAGCGACGAGCAGTCGACTCCGCTTCACGGCTTTCTCCCTTGGGACGATGGAGTTTGAGTCTGTCTCTCGGGAGCGTTTTCCTCCTGAGGCGGAGTTGCCGGTTTGGCTCCCTCACCTTGTCCGGGAGGAGCCTGCGCCACGTTGACCTGCTGCCCTTGTTCGAGCGAATCCGGAGGATTGATGACGACGCGATCGGCAGTTGTAACTCCGCCGAGAATTTCGAGGCTTGTTCCGTAATCTTTGCCGATGTTGATGCCGCGCAGCCGGATCTTGTTATCCGAACCGACGACGGCAAGTTGGGCTCCCTGCGACCGGAACAGCATGGCGTTGACCGGCACAGTGACCTTGTCTACGTTAGAGCCGACGGCAAAGTGTACTTCGCCAAAGGAGCCGGGGAGCAGGCGGCCATTCCTGTTGGGGACATCCACTTCGGTCAGGAGGGTGCGTGTATTGGGGTCGATCGCTTCGGCCGTGCGCGCAATCCGCGCCTTGAATTTCTGTCCGGGAAATTCCTGGAGGGTTATGTAAGTTTCCCCGCCGACCTGAATATATGGCGCGTAGGCCTGAGGAACGCTGGTGTAAACACGGAGAGGATCGACGCGAGCGATATCGAAAAGCTCACGGCCTGCGGCTCCTGCTCCGGCATTGATGAGAGCGCCGGGATCGACGTTGCGCTTGGTGATGACCCCCGAAAACGGCGCGTAGACCTTCTTGAATCCTTCAAGTTGCTCAAGGCGCCGAACATTGGCGTCGGCCGCGGCAAGATTGGCTTGAGCCTGCTTGTAGGCGCTCGTCTGCTGGTCAGCTTCCTGCGCCGAAACGGAGTCGGTCTTCCGCAGGTTTTCCCAGCGATCGGCGCTGATTTTCGCGAGATCGAGTTGAGCGACGATCTGCTGCCGCGCCGCGCGAGTCTGATTCAATTCCTGATCGACTTCCGGAGTATCGATCGTCGCCAGCAGTTCGCCCTCGCTCACGCGGCTACCGATGTCTTTATACCAGCGTACAAGATATCCGTTGGTGCGGGCATAGATCGGGGATTCTTCGAATGCGAGCAGTGATCCGGGCAAAACCAGTTCAACATCGGGCTTTTCGGCGACTGGATGGACAACAGCTACGGTCGGAACGGTTTGCAGCTCGGTTTCCTTGGCGAGCGCGCGCTCATGACTGGCGCGCTGCAGCAGAGTAACGGCTCCGGCAACGAATAACACGAGCAGCACGATGCCCACGATCATCAACCCCTTGCGCGGAGAAGCGGGCGGAAGTTCGGGGGGACGCTGGATGCTCGGCGGCTGATGGCGCGAGTGCTCTTCCATCGCCGCGATCTCTTCGTCAATCTGAACGCGGGTGTGCTCCGGACGATGTGGACGTTCGGCCTCGTACTGCGAGCGCTTGGGATCTTCCGTCACCTTATTCTGCTCCTCTGAGTCAGCTTGCCATACTTCCTTCTCGACTCTCATTCGCTAACCCCGGTAAGTTCTACGAAATTCATCGGTAGCTTTCGGATATCTCTCCATCATTGGAGCTCACGCCGCCTTTCAAGCCAGCCGTGGAAAATCGCGAACACGCTGGGAACGAAGAACAGCGTTGCGACCGTGGCGAACAGCAGGCCGCCGATCACGGCGCGTCCAAGTGGGGCGTTCTGTTCTCCGCCTTCGCCGAGACCAAGAGCCATGGGAACCATGCCGATGATCATGGCCAGAGCGGTCATCAGCACCGGACGCACGCGGGTATAGCCTGCGGCAACGGCGGCTCGAAATGCCGGGACGCCTTCATCCATCTGCTCGCGCGCGAAACTGACCATCAGGATGGAGTTCGCCGTGGCGACGCCCATGCACATGACGGCTCCGGTGAGCGAAGGAACGCTCAACCGGGTGTGCGTCAGCAGCAGAAACCAGCAGATGCCGGCTAAGGCTCCCGGCAGAGCGGCGATGATGATGAACGGATCGAGCCACGATTGGAAGTTGATAACAATCAGCAAATAGACGAGCAGGATGGCTCCAGCAAGGCCCGCGCCGAGGCCGATGAACGAGGAACGCATGGTAGCCACCTGTCCGCGCATGACGATGTGAGTGCCTCGCGGCAGATGTCCATTGAAAGTATTCAGGACCTTCTGAGTGTCAACGGCGACGGCGCCGAGATCACGATCCTGCGTGCTGGCGTAGACATCGATGACCGGCTGCACATTCCAGTGGTTCACCGTGGCCGGAGCGACGGTGGGCGTCACCTGCACAAGATTGCCCATCAATTGCGGGCCTTGCTGCGAGATGACGGGAATGTCCATGAGGTCCTGCAAATTCGTCATGCGGTATTGCGGCGCCTGTACTGCCATCTGGTACGTGACCTTATTGCGGGGGTTCAGCCAGAAATTCGGCGCAGTCTGAAAGCTTCCGCTGAGCGCAACCAGCGCGCTCTGTGCGACATCGCGCGCGGTCAGGCCAACCTGCGTGACGCGCGTGCGCTCGATATCCATATGCAGCGCGGGGAGCGACATCAATTGCTGCACGTGAACGTCGGCAGCGCCCGGCACATGCCTCATCCTGTTGGCGATCTGCTGGGCGATATCGTAGTTGCTCTGCAGATCGGTCCCCACGATCTGGACATCGATCGGCGAGGGCAGGCCGAAATTGAGAATCTGTGTAACGATGTCGGCCGGCTGGAAGAAAAATTCCACGCTCGGAAAATGTTCCGGCAGATACTGGCGCAGGTGCCGCATGATGTCGGCAGTCGGTTCGTGGCGCTCGGGATTGAGCGCGATCAGGATTTCGGCGTCGCTAGTGCCGATGGTTCCGTTCGAACTGTAGGACTGATTGATGCCGGAGTTCGGCAAGCCGATATTGTCGAGCATCGTCTGCAACTGATCGGGCGGAATCTGGGTGCGCAGTGAGCTTTCAATCTCGTCGCAGAGCCGGGCCGTTTCTTCGACGCGCAAGCCGGGGCGGGCGCGAACGTGCAACTTCAGCAACCCAGCGTCAACCTGTGGAAAGAAATCCTGTCCGAGGAAGCTGTAGAGGCCTAAGGAGAGCACACAGAAGATAAGGAAGCAGATCACGAAAATCCCGCGATGCTCGAGCGTGGTTTCGAGCAGGGCTTCATAGCCGCGGCGGAAATCTTCAAACTTGCGCTCGAAGCCGCGCTGGAAACGCCCGAGATAGGTCCGGGGAGTTTCGGCGCGGTGCTCGTGCCCTCGCATGATGTACATGACGAGCGTTGGAATCAGGGTTCGCGAGAGCAGATAACTCGCAAGCATGGCGAAACTGACAGCTTCCGCGAGCGGCACAAAAAGGAACTTCGCGACGCCCGTCAGGAAAAACATGGGCACGAAGACGATACAGATGCTGAGCGTTGAAACGAAAGCCGGTACGGCGATCTGCTGAGCGCCGTCGAGAATCGCCTGGCGCATTTCTTTGCCCATGGCGAGATTACGCTCGATGTTTTCAATTTCCACCGTGGCATCGTCGACAAGGATGCCGACTGCGAGCGCCAATCCTCCGAGCGTCATGATGTTGATCGTCTGTCCGATCGCGCCCAGAAGGATGATCGAGACGAAGATCGACAGCGGGATCGAAATCGAGATGACGATCGTCGGACGCCAGTCGCCGAGAAAGATCAGAATCATGATGGCCGTGAGTGCGGCAGCAATCAGGCCTTCGCGAAGAACTCCGTAGATCGAGGCGCGCACGAACAGCGATTGATCGAACAGCGCGGAAATCTTCAGTTGCGGGGGAAGCGCCTGCGCCGCCTGCTGCACAATGTCTTTGATGCCTGAGACGATCTGCAGCGTCGAGGCTGCTCCGTTTTTGTAAATCGACATCAACGCGCCGCGGTTGCCGTCCTGGCGAACGATGTTAGTTTGCGGCGCGAAACCGTCGCGTATATGCGCAACGTCGCGCATGTACAACGTTGAGCCGTTTGTGGTCTTGACCGGGAGATCGTTCAGTTCCGCAATCGTCTGCGGAGTTCCATTCATCTCGACGTCGTATTCGAGCGAGCCGAGCTTCATCGTGCCGGCGGGCAGAATAATATTCTGCGCGTTCACGGCATTGACGATATCGTTCGGAGACAGCCCGTAGGCCTGGAGCTTCGGGAGATCGAGATCGACCTGGATCTGACGAATCTTGCCGCCGTAGGGATAAGGAGTCGCAGCGCCCGGAACCGTCGCGAGATAGGTACGCAGGAAGTTCTGTCCGAGATCGAAGAGTTCCTGCTCCGGAAGCGTCTTGCTGCTCAACCCAAGCTGGATAATCGGAGTGGTCGAAGCGCTGTAGGAAATGATGAGGGGCGGGGTTGTGCCGGGGGGAAGGCCGCGAACTGTGGTCTGGCAAATCGCGGTGATCTGCGCAATTGCGCCTTCGATTTTTGTGCCCGGGCGGAAGAAGACCTTGATGATTCCCAGTCCGTAAACCGACTGGGATTCCATGTGCTCGATGTTGTTAACGGTCGTCGTGATGCCGCGCTCGGAATTGGCGACGATACGGTCCGCCATGTCTTCGGGCGACATGCCGGTGTAAAACCAGACGACCGAGACGACGGGGATATCGATGTCGGGAAAGATGTCAACGGGAGTGCGGAAGACGGTGACGACGAAGAGGATGATGATGACGAGCGCCATCACTATGAAGGTGTAGGGCCGTCTCAGGGCTAAGGCAACGATCCACATTGTTTACGGGCACTCCCTCGTACTGAACAACACGCATTGCGATCCGCCCCCAAGCCGATTCCGCAAATGCCAACTTTGATTCGATACTGGCCGTATCGGATTCTAAATACTTCCTCAAGATTATATGGTACTGTGGGACGATGCGCCAACGCCATTCCAGCGCGGAAAACGGCGCCGTCCCGAATGGGAAGCGGCCGCCTGGACGTCCGCGGAGTGAAGAAGCGCGGGTAGCGATCCTGCGAAATACGCTGGAAATCCTTGGCGAAAGCGGTTTTGCCGACTTCACCATTGAAGCCGTGGCGGAACGCGCGGGCGTCGGGAAGGCCACAGTTTATCGCTGGTGGCCGAACAAGGGCGCGCTCATCGCTGACGCGTTTGCCAGCAGTACCGTCACCCGCCTGCGATTCCCAGATACGGGATCCCTGCAGCGCGACATGAGCCGCCAGATGCGCCAGCTGGTGAAAGTCTTTTCCAGCCCGCGGGGACGCATTGTGTCGGCCATTCTTGCGGCGGGCCAGAGCGATCCGGAACTGATTGCGGCTTTTCGCGAACGCTTTCTGATGCCGCGCCGGCGCGAAGCATACATCACCTTACGAAGAGGAATTTTGCGCGGCGAACTGCGGAGAGATGTCGATCCTAATCTCCTTCTGGATTCGCTTTATGGACCGATCTACATGCGATTCCTGATCCGCCATGACCGCTTGTCGGGAGATTTTGTGGATCGATTATGTGCGCTGGTGTTGGCGGGCGCTCGTCCGCGCGGAAGAGCGGGAATGCGGCGCAAGCTGAAAGCGAAGTGATTTTCTACGTTGAGGTTGCAGCCAGTTCTTCTTCTCCAGTTCGCTCCGCCAGTAGAGAATTGAGTTCCGCAATCACCTGAAACGCGTCGGCGACGTATAGGACGTCGGCCTTGCCGCGCGCCCATCCGCAATTCGGATCGAGATTGATGGCTCGCCGTTCATTGATAAATCGCCATCCGACGACGTGCGGCTCTTCTCCGTGGCAACAAGTCGAAAGGCCTTTCGGGTGGCGCGGCGTGGATCCGGTCTGGCCAACCTGGTTGAGGTGTGTCATGAATTTCAGCACTGCCTGATTTTCTCCCGACTGATCCACGAGCGACTTGCTTCCGCCGAGGGACGCGCCGGAATTTTCGAGGAAACTCAAAATCGCCGACTCGGCTTCGGGCAGATGCATTTTTCCGTCGGCCTGCTTCTTGCACCATCCGGCGCCGGCGACGAAGAGCAGCTTGGCCTCGGGACGGATCGTCTGCGTATCGGTGTTGGGCGTGCGGATTCCCGCGAACGATGTTCGCTTTGACTCAGGCGAGACTGCAACCTCAAGCGGTTCGATGTTTGCGGAGCCGGGCGTGGGAGTCCAGGGAGCGTGGCAGCCGGAATCCATAACCAGAAACCATGGACGCGCGTCGCGCTGAATGACTGCCTCGAGGCGCTGACGATAGAACCAACGCTTGGCAGAAACTGCGCCGGCGCTTGCATCGATTGATGCGATGTGTGTGTCGACTTGTCCATTGAGACGGTGCGCTACTCCGGGCATCACTCGCAGGAAGCGTGAGGTTGCGGGAGCGATCACAAGTGCTGGCGAGATTTTCTTGCAGATGGCTTCGATGGCCGCGGCGTCGGTCGCGTAGCGAGGATGGGCGAAGTCTTCACCGGATACTCCGATGATCCGGGCTCCCGTGGACTGCAATGCGTCGGCGGCATCGCGAATATTTTCTCCTATGAGGCCAATCGACAGTGTTCCGCCGATCTGTGAGGCGAGTTCGACTGCCGCGCCGAGCGCTTCATAAGCCGCCTTCGGAAGCTTGGTTCCAGATTCATCAACGTGCGCGAGAAACAGAATGTTCTGTGACATGGATTCCTCTATCTCGAAATCAAGTTCGCGGATGAACTAATCCTGCGTGATCCACTCCAGCAATTCCGCTGCAATCTCGGCTGCCGGGCGATCTTTGACGATGCGCGTCTGCCGTTGCTGCTTCGGCGGTGCGACGCTGAGATAGCGCACCGCATTCTGCGGGACGGGCTGAGGCTTTGATTTCTGCAGTGCGGGCATGATGGTCCGCATATTGGCCATGCCAACCTGCGGATTATTTTTTGGTTCGGGCAGATTGCCGGTCGCCCATCCGAGCACCGCTGGCGGCCCCAGGCAGACCGAGACGAGATGCCGTCCGCCCTCGATGCGCTCGAGAATCTCGAGTGATCCGTCGGATTGAACGGTCAGCTGGTCGACTCCTTGAAATTGATCGTGAATGTCCAATTGCTCGCCGATAAGCTGCATCGTGACTCCTGCGCCGCGCGAGGCGGATTCCCAGCCTCCGAAGAGAAGCAGGCGAGAGCGATCAAGGCCGGGGATCGACTGGATCGCATTGGCGAGAATGCCCGCGATTGCGTGCGCATCAGCGAAACCATTCGCCGGGGCATCGATCGGCATCAGCTCGAAGCTGGCTTTCTGCGCGACGTTCATCATGACCTGCTGCAGCTTCGCTTTGGGCGCCGCGCTGACCAGCCAGACTTTGCTTCCAG
>DATJOA010000193.1:0-7301 GCA_035507635.1 Candidatus Acidiferrales bacterium | reverse complement strand
GGAATGATCGTCTTTCCCTGAGCCGCGATCGGCTCTCCGTACACCGCTTTCACATTCGCCGCCACGATGCTTTCTTTGAGTGATTGCAAAATTGCGACGCTGCTCATCGAGGACACTCCTTCACATCAGATTTTCTCTTGGATGACGCCCGGCTCGCCCACGACCCGATTAATTCAGTGGAAACAAATCGTAGACAGAAACAGGGCAAGCAGAAGGGAAGAAGAAGAAGAAGAAGAAGAAGTACAAACGAAAAGTGGATAGCGGTTGGTGCATAGTAATCAGAAATTCCCGGAGCCTAACTATCAATAATCACTATCCACTAACCGCTGGCCCACTCATTGCTCACTGCTCGTAGCTCACGACTCCTCAAACATCGTCACCTGCCGCTGATCCTCCGGACGGCGCGACCGCCGCGTCGCCCCGATGACTGCCAGCACCGTCAACGACTCCAGCGCCGTCCGCGGCACAAAAATCCTCTGTGTATTTGCCCGCTGGTCCGGAGGATTCACCAGATACCCCTCCGGCGAACTCTGCAGCAGGTCGGCCGGCATCAATCCTTCCAGCACCTCGCTGTCTTTAAATCGCAGCCGCACCCAGAGCCCCTCGGTCCGCGGCCGCGTCGTAAACGTTTTTCGTGTCAGCGATTCTGAATCGCCAAACTCCCGCACGAAATACACGCCCTTGATTTCCCGCAGATCGATCGCGATCACCGTCCCGGCCGTGTTGAGGACCTCCACTTTGCCCTCATGCACGATCTGCGTCGGGGACACGTATCCCGAGACCGAATCCCGGTCCATCTTTCGGACAATCACTTTCTTATGGGTGGATGGCATTAAGATCTGTCATCCTGAGGAGGACGCATTTTGTCCGCCGAAGGATCTGGGCGAGCCACGCGGTTGCGTCGCGTCTTTAGCGACGCACAGAACCGCGCGCCTGGCTCGCATCCGCATCGATTCTCGCACTTTTCCGCACTTTTCTCCCGGAATCCGCCTTGGCAGTAGCCAAAATGTAAACCTTGTGTTATTTTCTTGAACTTGCCGCAGAGTTTCCAATTTGTATAAGTATTTTATTTTTAGCCACTTGCCTCACCGTGGCTCAGGCCTTGATCGACCGTTTTGCCCCGGCCTGTGGAAATCCTGTGGAAAGTCCGGCAGGTCCGGCCATCCCCCGTCGGGGTTTCTTGCAACGAACCGACCAAGGCCAAGGCCCGACAGCCGCCTGAAAGCGAATGGCTGATTACATTTACACGATGGAAATCCGGTTGACGCCGGACCAGCTTAAAGGCGTCGGCCTCGTGCAAGACGTAACCCGCGCCGCGGGCATGAATCTTTACCTCACCGGCGGCGCCATCCGTGACATCATCAGCGGATTCTCCATCCGCGACCTCGACTTCACCGTCCAGGGCAACCCCCTCAAGCTGCAAAAGGACTTCGAAAAGGCCGGCGCCAAAATCACCGCCGTCGAAGAAGACATCCGCACCATCTTCCTCTCGCTGCCGGGCAATGCTCGTGCCGAAGTCAGCATGGCGCGCACCGAAAAATACGAGAAGACCGGCAAGCCTCCCATCGTCATGCCGGCCACCATCCACGAGGATCTCCGCCGCCGCGACTTCACCATCAACGCCATGGCGCTCTCGCTGAACGAAGGCTCTCGCGGACTACTTCTTGATCCCTTCAACGGTGTCGCCGATCTCGAGACGAAGGTAATCCGAATTCTGCATAATTATTCGTTCCTTGAAGATCCATCGCGCCTCATTCGCGCCACTCGTTTCGCCGCGCGCTTCCACTGGCCTCTCGAGGAGCGCACGCAGGCCCGCTACGACGCCGCCAAAGAAGGGAAGTACATCGACTACATCCTGCGCAGCTCCATCGGCCACGAAATCGCCGCGCTCGCGCACGAAGACGACCCGCTGAACGTCGTCAAAATGCTCGAGAAAGAAGGATGGCTCGAGATCCTGCACGATCACTGGACCGTCGCCAAGGTCGACGCCAACGGTCTCACCAACCTGATGAAGACGCGCCAGCAGATGGTCGACCTCGGCCACACGCCCGACGCCGGCCCAGCCGTCATGTATTTCCTGACGTCGCATTTCTCCGACAAAGACGTTACCGACATTCAGAAGATGATTCCGCGCAAGGATCTCGTCGAGGCTTGGCGCGACATCGAAGACCACGCCAAGGAACTCGCCAAGCGCCTGATGGGCAAGGAGGCCGCGACGCCGTCGCGCACCTGGCAGCTGCTCAGCTCCGCGCGTCCGGAGATGGTGTTGTTCCTCGCCGTGACGGCGAAGCAGCAGTCGGTCGAACAAAAGATCAAGAACTATCTGACCAAGTGGCGTCAGGTGCAGCAGAAGATTCCGCTTCCAGAAATGACCGAGTTGCTGATCACGCCGCAACTTCCGATTTATCCGAAGCTGGCGCACGATGTCTTCATGCTCCTGCTCGACGGCAAACTGCGCTCGCGGACCGAAACCCTGAAATTCCTGAAGCCCTTCGCGCCGCCGCCACCGCCACCACCGCCAGCACCGCGCCGTGGACGTGCCGCCAAAGCCGCAGCCGAAGCAGCCGCTGCAGCACAAGCAGCCAAGGCAGGCGCCAAACCGGGCAAAAAAGGGAAGGGAGCAGTGGCAGCAGCGGCTCCGCCCGCCGCGCCAGCCGCGGCAGATCCCAAAGCCAAAGCCGACACGAAATCAAAAGGCGATGCGAAGTCTAAAGGGGAAAAGGCAAAGCCCGAGCCCAAACCGGCACCGAAGCCAGCACCCAAGCCGGCGAAGAAAGCCGCCCCGAAGCCCGCACCAAAGAAAGTCGCTGCCAAAAAGAAACATTAACCCCGCCGCCAACTCCCCACTGTCATCTCGACCGTAGCATTGCCTTCCGCGAAGCGAAGGTAATGCGGAGTGGAGAGACCCTTTGTGCCGCGATGAAAGCTGAGCAGAGCAGCGCTCAAGGCTGTGATGAAGCGTAGGGTGGAAAAGCGGCTCTTCAGCGCCGCGTCATGGCGGAGAGAGAACAACCGGGCTTTGGCCCGAGAGGCGCAATTGCATCTTCCCCGCACCTGCATTTAGGATGAACCGCACTCTGGGGCTTCCACAAACTAAATGTCCAAACCTGGCAGGATCCTGCTCGCCATCGTCGTCTTCCTCTGTCTCCTCGTAACCGCCGCCATCACCCTCACCGTCGGATGGCGTCCTATCCTCGGACCGAACAAGCGCGCCACCACTGACCGCCAATTCGAGCGCACTCCCGAACGCGTCGCCCGCGGCGAGTACCTCGCGCAAAACCTCTTGAGCTGCACAACCTGCCACTCTCAGAAAGACTGGACGCAGTTCGGCGCCCCGCAAATCCCCGGCAAAGAACTGGCCGGTCAGGTCTTGCCGCTTCCCGGATTTCCCGGAACCGTCGTCGCGCCCAATCTCACTCCCGATCCCGAAACTGGCAGTGGCAACTGGACCGACGATCAGATCGCCCGCGCCATCCGCGAAGGCATCAAGCACGACGGCACCACCATCTTTCCCATGATGCCGTATCGCGAATACAAAAACCTTTCCGACGAAGATGTCGCCTCCGTCGTCGTCTATCTCCGCTCGCTCGCGCCAATCCACAATCCTCTGCCCGAATCGAAAATCAACTTCCCGGTGAACTATCTCGTGCGCAGCGCTCCGGAGCCGATCACAACTCCTGTCCCCGGTCCGGCCCCAGACCCAATCTCCCGCGGAAAATACTACGTCTCGGTGGGATGCGGCTGCCACAATGTCAATGAAAGTCTACCGTTCGCAGGTGGAGATCATCTCAACGGACCGTGGGGAGACGTCACGAGTGCCAACATCACGCCCGATCCCTCTGGCATCAGCTACTACACCGAAGCGACGTTTATCACGGCTCTTCGCACCGGCTACGTCGGGGCGCGCAAGCTGAACTCCATCATGCCCTTCGGAGAATTCAAAGGCCTTACCGACGACGACCTCAAAGCGATCTTCGCCTATCTACGCACACTGCCCCCAATCAAGCACCGCGTAGACAACACGCTCCCGCCAACCTACTGCAAAATCTGCAAACAAAAACACGGTGGCGGCGACCAAAACTAAGGCGTCGTTAGTTGGTCAGTCACCAAGGTGTTCAGAATTAAGAGAACGGACACCATCAAAAAGGTGGGTGCACCGCTCTTCGTGCCCTTTGCGAAGGGCGGGTTCACCAAAGCCGAGCGAAGGGTTTTCCCCTACAACATTTGACAAATTCTGACCCAAACTCGGCGTAAAATAGCCTCATGCAGCGCTTGCCGATCATCGCGGCGTTAGTCCTTCTCCTGACATTCCCTGCGCTCGCGCAACGTGGCGGAGGGCACGGCGGTTTCGGTGGCGGGGGCCACTCATTCGGTGGCGGAGGGCACGCCAGCTTCGGAGGCGGTCACATGGGCGGTGGCTTCGCCGGACGCGGCTTCAGCGGCTCTCATTTTGGCTCCAACAGCTTCCGCGGTAATCCCGGCTTTAATCGCGGTTTTTCGCGCGCCTCCCGCGGACCTTTCCTGCACGACGGTTTTCGTGGACGTTACGGTGACCGCGACCGCTTCCGCGGTCGTGATCGATTTGGCACCAACTGCTGGGGTTACGGTTGCTACGGGTACGGCTACGGCTATGGCTACAACTACTACCCGTGGTGGGGAGATTATTACTACGATCCCTACGCGTGGGATTGGTCGGCCGACGATTCTCAGTTCGACAACGACTACTACAACCAGTATGCGATTGCAAACGAGATGAACCAGCAAAGCCTCGAACAGCAGCAGATGCTGGACCAGCAGGATCAGCAGATGCTCCGCCAGGAGCAGGCCGACGGCGATCAGGATATCTACGCGCGCCGTGCTCAAACTCCCGCGCCATCGACCAATCAGAAACAAGAAGCCGAAGCGATTCCGCCCACCGTGCTCGTCTTCCGCGATCGGCGCAAGCAGGAAATTCAGAATTACGCCATCGTCGGCCCGACGCTCTGGGAATTCAACGCAGGACGCACGTTCAAGATCCCGCTCTCCGAGCTCGATCTACCTGCGACTCAAAAAGCCAACGATGATCGCGGCATCACTTTCCCGGTCTCCGCTTCCGATCCAGGTCAATAATCAGCGAGAATTCAGTCCCCACTCACCGCCCAGTTTCGCCATTCGCTGCGTTTCCGGTACTGTTTACTCCCACGATATTCCTTTTCCAATACCGTCCTAGTACAGTTAAATCAAACATTTAGGGCCAATTTGCGATCCTGGGGAACCTGCCCGAACACGGGGTGGCTTCAGAGTGCAACCCTGTGTGAATGTTAAGATATCGAAAACACCAACTATGCCTTTAAAGACGCTTTTCCTCAACCCTCCTTCTTTTGAAAACTTCGACGGAGGCGCTGGCTCTCGTTGGCCCGCCACCCGCGAAATAGAAAGTTTCTGGTATCCGGTTTGGTTGGCTTATCCGGCGGGGATGCTGGAGGGGGCGCGACTGCTGGATGCGCCGGCGCATCACGTGTCCGCGGAAGAGACCATCAAGATTGCGAAGGACTACGAGTTGCTGGTTCTGTTTACTTCGACGCCGGGATTTCCGGGCGACGTGGGCATTTCGCGCGCGATCAAGCAAGCGAATCCGAAGATCAAGATTGCTTTTGTGGGGCCGCACGTCAGCGTGCTTCCGGAAAAATCGCTGCGCGATTGTCCGGAGATCGATTTCATCTGCCGCAAGGAATTCGACTATTCGATCGTGGATTACGCCAAGGGCAAGCCGCTGGAAGAAATTCCCGGCGTGTCGTTCCTGAAAGACGGCAAGGTGGTTCACAATCCGGACGCGCCGCAGATCCAGGATCTGGACGCGCTGCCGCACGTCACCGAGGTCTACAAGCGAGATCTCGACGTCACGAAATACAACGTTCCGTTCCTGCTGTATCCGTTCGTTTCGCTTTACACCACGCGCGGATGTCCGGCGCAGTGCACGTTCTGCCTGTGGCCGCAGACGCTCAGCGGGCATCCTTGGCGCAAGCGCTCGACCGACGATGTTGCCCGCGAGATGGCGAAGGCGAAAGAATTCTGGCCGAACGTGAAGGAATTCTTCTTCGACGACGACACGTTCAACATCCAGAAAGCGCGAACGATCGAGCTTTGTGCGAAACTCAAACCCCTTGGGCTGACCTGGTCTTGCACATCGCGCGTCACCACCGATTACGAGACGCTGAAGGCGATGAAGGAAGCGGGATGCCGCCTGCTGATCGTGGGCTACGAGTCGGGTGATCCGCAGATTCTCAAGAACATCAAAAAGGGCGCGACGGTTGAGCGCGCGCGACAGTTCACCAAGGATTGCCACAAGCTCGGGCTCGTCATCCATGGCGACTTCATCATGGGCCTGCCCGGCGAGACCCACCAGACTATCAACAACACGATCGCATTCGCGAAGGAACTCGACGTCGAGACCATCCAGGTATCGGTGGCGCACGCGTATCCCGGAACCGAACTTTACGACTTTGCGGTGAAGAACGGATTCATCGTCGGCGACAACAAAATGGTCGACGAAGGCGGACATCAGCTGGCGCACATACAGTATCCAGGGCTGCCAGCAGACGAAATCCTCTCCGCAGTGCATCGCTTCTATGATGAATATTATTTCCGACCGAAGGCCGTGTTCCGCATCCTGAAGAAAGCGGTGTTCGATGGCGGCGAACGCAAGCGTCTCTACAAAGAAGCGAAGACGTTCATGAAACTGCGCGCGGCGCGCAACAAGATGGTGAAGGAACACGCGCGGGCTGCGGCATCGTCTTCGACTCCATCATCCACTCCGGCGGGCACGAGCGTGCCGAGCATGACGGACTGAGCAATGAGCAAAGAGCTGGGAGCAACCCAAAACACTCTTGATTCCCACTCACTGCTCGTCGCTCATTGCTCATTGCCACTGATTTCGGGACCTGCTTTTGACTTTGCGTAAGTATCTCGTGCTGGCTGGAGTCGCTGTCTTCGGGGCAGTGGGGGACTCGATGCTGGCGCACGGGATGAAGCAGGTCGGCCGCATCTCCATACATCATTTGCAGGACGTTGTGCTCGCGGTGCTCAATCCGTGGGTGGCGGGCGGAATCCTGCTGCTGCTCGCCTTCTTTGCGGCGTACATGAGCGCGCTCTCGTGGGCCGACCTCACCTATGTTCTCCCTGCGACATCGATGGGATATGTCGTGCTGGCGCTGATGGCGCGGTTTGTGCTGCACGAGCACATCAGCCCGTTGCGCTGGACGGGGATCATCCTGATCTCGGCGGGAGTCGGGTTCGTCGCCGGAGGTCCGACGCTCACCACG
>DATJOA010000192.1:0-20421 GCA_035507635.1 Candidatus Acidiferrales bacterium | reverse complement strand
ATGCGCGCGACTCGCTTCTGCGAGTATACGTGAGCGGCAAAAATTGGGTCAAAATAGAATCGCGCTTCGCGCAATGGACAGCCGAGGCCGCTGCCCCACATGGTCTACTTCGGCGTCAGTGTGGCGATCCGCCCGGATGCTCTAGCGAGCTACCAACGACCTGTCCTGCTAGACTTTCTCCTTGCGCCGCCTCATCGTCAACGCGGATGACTTCGGATTTACTGCGGGCGTGAACCGCGCCATCGTCGAGGCGCACACCCGAGGCATCGTCACTTCGTCGACGCTCATGGCCCATGGCAAGGCGTTCGACGAAGCAGTTAAGCTTGCCCAGAGCACCCCCGGGCTGAGCGTGGGCTGTCACGTTGTGCTGATCGACGGCGCCCCGGTGCTCGATAGCACACGACTCCCGTCTTTGACTGACTCTGACCGGTTCCGCGACGGCCTGAAGTCGTTTGCCGCACGGGCGCTGGCCGGCCGCATGAATGCCGGCGAAATCACGACCGAGGCGACGGCACAGATTCGCCGCATTCAATCTGCCGGTATCACAGTCTCGCACCTCGACACGCACAAGCACACGCACGTCTTCCCGCAGATCCTGAAGCCGGTCTTGCGGGCAGCAGCCGACTGCGGAGTGCGTGCGTTGCGCAATCCATTCGGCCCACGGCGGCCGTTTCGTTCGAGCCAGCTACTGGCCCGCCCGAATCTCTGGACGCGCTACGCCGAAGTTCGGATCCTTCGCGCGTTTTCGAACAAGTTTCGGGACTCCGTGTCACGCGCCGGATTCATTACTCCAGATGGCACGTTGGGCATTGAAGTGACCGGCACGCTTGACGAGACTTTGTTCCGCGCCATTGCCGAAAACGTTCCCGAGGGCACATGGGAATTCGTCTGCCATCCCGGATACAACGACGCCGACCTTTGTGCAGCAAACACGCGCCTGCGCGAGTCTCGCGAGACCGAACTGCACGTGCTCACATTACCGTCGGCACGGGCAATGCTTACCCGAGTGGGCATCGAGCTGATCTCCTACCGGGACCTGGCTGCGGACAGCTTCCGCCCCTAACCTAAACGCTCCCAAGCACTTGCAGCTACTCCGGCATAGGGTAAGACACCAACGTGTGAGGACTCCAACAGTACCCTCGTAACATTCCGCCACAACTGCAAATAGTATGATGGGTTATTATCTAGCACTTTCCTGTACGTCGGAGGAATCCTCATGGCGGCCCAAGGGTCAGCGCCGCGTGCGACTCTGGACTTGAAGGTACGAGTGTGGGGCATGGGGGCGAACAATCAGCCCTTCTTCCAGAACGCCATTGCGCAAAACGTGAGCGCCACCGGAGCGTGCATCTACGGCATTGAGCCCGACTTGAAGGTGGGCGACGTCATCGGCGTGCAATATGAAAGCCGCAAGGCGCGCTGCAAGGTCATTTGGGTGGTCGATGCGGGAGCGCTGAAAAAGACCCAGGTCGGCGTTCAGCTGGTGGCGGATCAGGATTGCCCGTGGGCCTCGGCGATTCCGGCAGAAATGGTCGCCGAAGAACGCACGGTGCAACGCCACGACAACCGCCGAAAATTCATGCGGCACAAGATCTCTTATCCTCTGGAGTTGCGCGACGAGCGCGTGAACACTCCTCTACGAGTCAACGCCACCGACATTAGCGGAAACGGCTGTTACGTTGAAACGGTCATGCCGCTGCCGGTCGCGACTGCGCTGCGCGTCGATTTGTGGATTGGTGAGGAGCGTCTGTCTCCCAGCGCCGTCGTTCGCACCCGCGATCCCGGCGTCGGCATGGGCATCGAATTTACGGGACTTCCCGAGGAAGCGAAAAAGCGTTTCCAGGCGCATCTCGACAAACTTGATCCCAACGCGGGCCTCATACAGCAGAAGACCTCCCAATAAGTCTCCTCGGTCTTGCGGACCGGCTCTCGTGTAAAATCTGCAACCATCGTGGCTTCCAGCCATCGAATCAGGAAGAATTTGAAAGTACGTCTGCATGAAAATTGGGATCACCTGTTATCCGACCTATGGCGGTAGCGGTGTTGTGGCCACGGAGCTGGGCTTGGAACTGGCGCACCGGGGGCACGAAATCCATTTCATTACGTACGCGCCGCCAATCCGGCTGCACGGCGATACCGGCCCCAACATTCACTACCACGAGGTCGAGGTTTCACGTTATCCGCTGTTCGACTACCCTCCGTACGACCTGGCTCTGGCAACACGCATGGCGGAGGTCGCGCAGCTCTATGATCTCGACTTGTTGCACGTGCATTATGCGATCCCTCATTCGGTCAGCGCGATGCTCGCACGGCAAATGCTCGCCGCCGGACCACGCTCACAGCGGCTGCCGTTCGTAACCACGTTGCATGGCACCGACATTACACTCGTGGGCCTCGACCGCTCCTATCTGCCGATTACGCGTTATTCCATCGAGCAAAGCGACGGGGTCACTGCTATTTCGAACTACCTGCGAGACCGCACGCAACGCGTCTTCGACGTGAAGAACCGAATTGAAGTCATCTACAACTCGGTCAACTGCGACGTGTACTTCCGCAATCCTGAAGTTCAGGATCTGATGCGCGCTGAGTACGCACCAAACAATCAGAAAGTGCTGGTGCATCTCTCCAATTTTCGCCCGGTAAAGCGGCTTACGGATGTCATTGAGATTTTCGATCGCGTGCACAAGCAGATTCCATCCCGGCTGCTGCTGATTGGAGATGGCCCCGACCGTTCGGTCGCGGAATGGTTGGCGGTTCAGAAGGGCATTCACGACGACGTGTTGTTTTTGGGTAAGCAGGATCAGATCTACGACAAGCTCTCGATCTGCGACATCATGCTGCTGCCGAGCGAACTGGAATCATTTGGACTTGCCGCACTGGAAGCCATGGCCTGCGAGGTCGTGCCGATCTCAACCCGAGCGGGCGGCGTGCCGGAAGTGATTGAACACGGCAGCACCGGATATCTTGCCGACGTAGGCGACGTAGAAACTATGTCGCGCTATGCCATCGAATTGCTCAGCGATGAGCCGCGACTGCGCGAGATGGGCAAGCGGGCGCGCGTGGCCGCCAAGGAGCGCTTCTGTTCCACCAAAATCGTCAAGCAGTATGAGGATTTTTACCGACGCGTACTCGAGCGCTCTTCGTAGAATCCTTCCGGGACAGAGCTGGCTCCTTCCACCAGCGGTAGACGGATCCGAATCAGCGTCCCCTTCCCTTCGTGACTGTCGATAGTCATGCGCGCGGTGTCGCCGTAAAGAACTTTCAGGCGCTCGGCAATATTGGCCATGCCAATACCCATCCCTGTCCAACTGCTGCTTTCTTCCAGTTGCGCTCCGCCCATGCCGACGCCGTCATCCTCGACTTCGATGATCAAGCGCGAATCGGTGACGCGGCTACGTAGAAATATGCTGCCGCCTTCCACCTTCGGCGAGAGTCCGTGCTTGATCGAATTCTCGATCAGCGGCTGCAGCAACATGCTGGGGACAACCACGTCGAGCGAGGCGGGATCTAGCTCTTTCACCACGCGGAGCTTGTCGCGCCCGAAGCGGACGACTTCAATGTCGAGATAATTGTCGACAAACTCAAACTCCTCGCGGAGCGGCGCGAAGGCTTCACTACTGTTAAGAAGCCGTCGCAAAATTGTTGCCAGCTTGAAGATCACGTCGCGGGCCATATCGGGATCGAAGCGCACCAGCGACGAAATCGAATTCAAGGTATTGAACAGAAAGTGTGGGTTGATCTGGTTCTGCAACGCCTCCATGCGCGCATGCAGCAGAAGACGCTCCTGCTCTTCCAGCTTGATCTGAATCCGTACGCTGTTGAAGACCTTGATCTCGATTCCGATCGCCGCGACACAGGCAGCGTAGATCGCTCCAAAGACCCACCAGTTGTCAGGGCTTTCAATACTGAAGATCGACCGCGGAAAATACCGCGCGAGTTCCGTCTGGACGAAGCGCAGTCCCACGATGGTCGCGAAAAACATCACCTGCCAGTCGAACAACCGCGGCCGCGGCAGATTGCGGCGAATCAGACGAATGATGCTCTGGTCGATAAAGGGAGAGAACGACCAAATCTCTTCTTTGTCGACTGCCATCGTTCGCAGCTGACCTGATAGAAACCCGGAGAGCAATAAGAACGGCACGGCAGCCCACTCGCCATGCAGCAGCGCCGGCACCCCCATCAGCACTCCGCCGAGAGATCCCGCCCAACGTCCGCCAATCACACCAAGCAGCACGGCAGTTTCGAAGCTGATATCGCTGGCGGCAAAACTTTTCTGGACGATTCGGATGCCCACTCCGGCCATCACTGGCAGCGCGAACCACAGGACAAGAAAGATCTTCTGGCGGAAACTGCGTTCTTCGCGAAACAGGATTGACTTGAACTCCTTCGAGCGAACCAGCGTGCTGGAAATCGCCGCAGCGACACCCAGCTTGATCATCAGATTGACGAGGATCAGCCGTGGTTCCATTCAGTCGAGGTTCCTTCGATCGCGCACGCTCGAATTTAACGCGATGCGAAAACTGTAGCACGTTGCCGCGTCAATATCCCTTGCGCTTGTCAACCACGAACCGCAAAGGTTCATGCGCCACGTAGCGGCGAAGATTGTCAGAGAACAGATCGTAGTGCCGGTACCAGAGCTTGTCCGTGAGTCCGGCGGTGTGCGGAGTAATCAGCAGATTGTCGAGATCCCATAAGGGAGAATCCGCCGGTAAGGGTTCTTGGTCGAACACATCGAGAGCGGCGCCTGCAATCCGGTGGGAGCGCAGAGCTTCAAGTAGAGCCGCTTCGTCCACCTGTGGGCCTCGTCCCACATTAATGAGGAAGGCGGAAGGCTTCATCTTCGCGAGTCGCGCGGCGTTTATCAGTCCTTCGGTCGCCGGGATCAGAGGCGCCGCCATCGCAACGTAGTCGCACTGCTGTAAGAACTCGTCGAGTTCCGACAAGCTGAAGATCTTTTCGACGCCTTCCGGCGAGCCCTTTTCGATATGTTCTCGCACCGAAATGACGCGCATTCCCGCGGCAGTTGCGGTCTTTGCCACGCGGCTTCCGATGCTGCCGACTCCGATAAGTCCCAAAGTTGCCCCAGCGATTTCGCGGGGATGCGAGTCTTCTGTCCAGATCGCTTCCTGTCCCCAGATATGTTGTTGCTGAAACATCACCGCCTGGGGAATTTTCTTGGCGAGCGCGTAAATCAAAGCCATCACATGCTCAGCCACAACGGGCCCATGAACTTCGCGTGAATTCGTGACCACCACATCGCTCTGGATCACTTCCGGAAACAGCAATTGATGAACCGCCGCGCTGGGGGCGTGAATCCAGCGCAGGCTTTTCGCGGCGGCAAACTGCTCCGGCCTAAGCGAGATCGTGAAAAGAATTTCCGCGTCGAGAAGTTCCTTCTCAATTCCCTCATAGCTGTCGCGGATGACGATTTGGAGTTGCGGGAACTCCTGCCGCAGCCGATCCCCGAACCACCCTGGCACTCGCCACAGATCGAATAGGTGATGGACAACAATCAGCAGTTTCATAGTGGCGGAATTTAAGCGCCCGGAGAGAAGAGGACGTGTTTTCGCTACCGCATGGGCTTCGACTGTGAAACGGAATCTATCCGTAGGCGAGTTCCTTGGCGCGCTGTGCCGCTTTCACGACTGCCTTGATGAGCGTAACCCGCAGCTTGCCTTCTTCGAGTTCCATGATGGCGTCAATCGTGCAGCCCGCCGGAGTAGTCACGGCATCTTTCAGCAGCGCCGGATGATCTCCAGTTTCCAGCACAACTTTGGCCGCTCCCAGCGCGGTCTGAGCGGCGAGCAGCGTCGCGATATCGCGAGGCAACCCAACTTTCACGCCCGCCTCCGCAAGCGATTCGAGAATGATGTAGATGTAGGCAGGTCCGCTTGCCGAGAGCGCGGTGACGGCGTCCATGTGTTTTTCATCGACCACCACGGTCCGGCCGACGACGTTAAACAGACGCGAGGTCATTGCTACGTCCTCTGCCGTAGCGTGTTTCCCCTTGCAGATCGCGGTCATGCCCTCGCCCATGATGCAGGGAGTGTTTGGCATGGCGCGAACCACCGGCACGCTTGGCGGCAGGTTCCTTTCGATCATTGCCGTCGGCACAGAAGCGGCCACCGAGACGACTAGCTGCTTCGGCGTAAGCTCGCCACTGATTTCGCGGACTACATCTTCGACGACCTGCGGCTTCACTCCGATGACGATGATGTCGGCGCCCTTTGCGGCCTCGACGTTGTTCGTGCCAACTTTGACCTTCAACTTTTTTGCCAGCGCTTTGGCGCGCTCTTCGTGCGCAACCGTGGCGCGCGTCGATTTCGCCGAGAGCAGACCATTCTTCAGCAACGCCTGCAGAATGATCCCGCCCATTTTCCCCGCGCCAATAAACGCAACCTTCTTCCCTGACAGATCGTTTCCCATGGATTCCCTCAAAACGCCTTGCATCTTGCGGGCACAGAGTAAAACGAAGTCCTATGTTCCTCTGAGCCCTCCGTGCTGATGTTTTCGTTCTATGGTGCGGCCGCCGCGCGACGCTCCATCCAGTTCCACGCAGTTCCAACGATATTGTCCAAGCCGCGCGTCGCCTTCCAGTTCAGCAACTTCTGCGCTTTCGCGGGATTCGCCACGAGCGCGGGAGGATCTCCCGGCCGCCGCGGAACCATCTTGTACGGCACGGCATGGCCTGTAACTTTTTCGACCGCAGAAATCACCTCGCGCACCGATGCGCCCGTTCCCGTTCCCAGGTTGACGGCGAAGCTGTCGTTCCCTGCCGCGAGATGCTCGAGCGCTTTCACATGCGCGCTCGCCAGATCGTTCACGTGAATGTAGTCGCGAATGCAGGTTCCGTCGGGTGTGGGATAATCCGATCCGTAAATTTGCAATTCCGGCCGAGTACCCGCTGCCGCGCCGAGCGCGAGCGGAATCAGGTGCGTTTCCGGCTCGTGGAGTTCCCCGATTTCTCCGCTTTCATCCGCGCCAGCCGCATTGAAATAACGAAGACTGGCATAGCGGAATCCATAAGCGCGATCGTAGGCCTCAAGCGCCTGCTCGAAGAACAATTTCGAGACACCGTATGGATTGACCGGCTGCCGAGGAATGTTCTCTTCGATCGGAACCTTCGCCGGTTCGCCATAGACAGCGCAGGTCGAGGAGAAGATGATCTTCTTCACTCCGGTCTCCAGAGCTGCGTTCAGCAGCGAGAGTCCGCCCTCGACATTATTGCGGAAATATTTCCGTGGGTTCGTGACCGACTCGCCAACGTAGGCATGCGCGGCGAAATGCATAATGGCCTGGGCCCGGGGCAGCACACGAGAGAGAGATGCCTCTTCGAGCACGTCGCCTCTCACCAACTCGAAACCGGACGCCAGCAATTCATAGCCGGTGCTCAGGTTGTCGAAAATGATGACCTCGTGCCCAGCCCGCCTCAACGCACGGGCTGTGTGACTGCCGATATATCCCGCGCCGCCAATAACCAGAACCACCACGAGAATCTTCTCCGATGTGTTGGATTCCCAGGGACATCCGCAACTGGGGGGGAGTAAGACATTGTACAGGGGTCAGAGGCCGGGGGTCAGGGGAAGAGTGTGCGGCCAGCGACTAGCCTACATGTCCTGGCGTGGAACGTCGTTTTGCCCTTTCCCTAGCCTCTAGTCCGTCGTCTGTGACCTCTGCCACTTTGTTCCTGCTAACATATCCCCGAGCCAGTTCTCTCATAATTCAGTTCTCACCCTGGTGAAAAGAAATGTCCGAACAGCTTGCCGACAAAACGTGCGTACCCTGCCGCGGAGGCGTGCCTCCCCTCAAAGGTGACGAACTTGAAAAACTTCATCGCAACGTTCCGGATTGGACGGTGACCAACGAACACCACATCCACCGCGAGTTTCGTTTCCCGGACTTCAAGCAGGCACTCGACTTCGTAAACCGCGTTGGCGTTCTTGCCGAGGAGCAAGGGCATCATCCCGACATTCTGTTGGCCTGGGGCAAAGCCGGGATCACCCTGTGGACACACAAAGTCGACGGCCTCACCGAAAGCGATTTCATCATGGCGGCCAAGATAGATCGCGTGAGCCGCGACTAGAATCGGTCAGCAGCAAGTGGACAAATCCCTGGCGTCGAGCGCCTGCTCACCTACCCTCTTAAATCTTACGGCTTCAACTTCAGTTTCAGATCCACGGCGATCTGTTTGCCGTGGAAGCGTCCATTCTCGATGAAAATCTCGTTCGTGCGCGATCCCGCCACGATCACTCCGGCAACATAGATTCCCCGCACATTGCTCTCGAGCGACACCGGATCGCACACTGGCCGGCACTGCTGCTCCGAAAGCTCGATCCCCATGCTGCGCAAGAAATCGTAGTCCGGATGGTAACCAATCAGCGCCAGCACAAAGTCATTTTTCAACCGGATCGGCCCGCGCGGAGTGATGACGACGACGTGATCCACTCCGATCTCCTGTACCGAACTGCTGAAGTACGCCTCGATCTCTCCGGCTTTGATGCGGTTCTCGAGGTCTGGCTTGATCCAGTACTTAACATGATGATGAATCTGCGCCTCGCGATGCACGAGCGTCACTCGCGCCCCGTGCCGCCACAGATCAAGTGACGCGATCGCCGCCGAGTTCTTGCCGCCGATCACAAGCACATCCGTGTCGTAGTACGGATGAGGCTCGCCGTAATAATGCGAGACCTTGGGCAGATCTTCGCCCGGAATGTGAAGTTTGTTGGCAAGATCGTAATATCCAGTCGAAACGATCACCTTCTTCGTGATGTAATCGTGCGGACGCCCCGCACGGTCCGTCGCGCAGATACTGAACTTGCCGTCCTCGCCCATGACGGTCTTTACCCACTCGTACTGGCGGATATCGAGGTGATAGTGCTCCGAAACTTTCCGGTAATACTCGAGCGCCTCTTCGCGCGTCGGCTTCTGCAGCGCCGTGGTGAAGGGAATGTCGCCGATCTCCAGCAATTCCGGCGTGGTGAAAAAGGTCATGTTGGCCGGGTAGTGGAAGAGTGAATTCACCAGGCAGCCTTTATCAAGCACAATGACCTTGAGCCCGACATTTTGCGCCTCGATTGCACACGCCAAGCCAGTCGGCCCGGCCCCGATCACAATGACGTCGGTTCGCATCTCCGGGCGAGGCTTCACCTTTGCCTTTGGCAGGGTTTCGACGTCTTCGGAGGCAAGGTATTGCAGCATCGGATCAGCCGGCGGAGTAGTGGGGATCAGCGCACCCGGAAACCGATGATTCTAGCACGCGGGACAGGGTGCCCCGCTGTGCGTTATGAGACGGAACCTAATGCCGCCATCGCGGCGGGACGGACTTCCCGTTCGATCGTACGCGAAAGTTTGTCGGCAGCGGTCTCCAAATCATATGCGGTTTGCAAATTCATCCAGAAGGCTGCACTGGTATTGAAGTAGCGAGCCAGACGAAGAGCCGTATCGGGCGTGATGCCTCGCCGCTCATGAACAATCTCGGCAATTCGGGTGACCGGCACCCGAAGATCGAGAGCCAGCCGGTTCATACTGAGTTCGAGCGGCTCCATGAAATCGGCCCGCAAGATCTCGCCCGGGTGAATTGGCGTCAAAAGCGTCTGAGGTTTGCCCACTGTTACTTCTCCTGTATCGGTCCAGCCGGACCATGTTTTGGTGCGGTTCGCTTATCGACTCTCAGTGGTAATCCACAATCTCGACATCGCAGGCATCCCCGTCGCGCCATCTAAAACAGATTCGCCACTGATCATTGATCCGAATACTATGCTGCCCCTTCCGGTCGCCATGCAATGCCTCGAGGCGGTTTCCGGGAGGAGCCAAAAGATCGCGCAACTCAGTAGCATTGTCGATCATCCTCAACTTGCGGCGCGCCACCCTCTCAATCGCGCGAAAGCGGCGGCTGGGTTGCCTCCGGTGCAGCCGTTCGGTCTCCGGGCAGCGGTACGACCTGATCACACTGGTCGATTGTATTACGTTTATCGTTTAACGTAAAGCGGTAAACAGAGGGTAACCGCAAAGGCGCTATAATTTTCGGTTGCCTTCATCTCGCCGTTCTTCTCAGGAGCACGTTATGTCGACTCTTACCGCGCCTGCCACCCGCATTGAATCCGACAGCATGGGCAAAATCGAAGTCCCCGCGAACGTCTATTGGGGAGCCCAGACGCAGCGCTCTCTGGTACATTTCAACATCGGCCGCGATACCATGCCGCCGGAACTCATCAAGGCTTTCGGCACGCTCAAAAAAGCCTGCGCCCTTGTCAATCAGGATCTCGGCAAGCTCCCCGCCGACAAAGCCAAGCTGATCGTTGAAGCCGCAGACGAAGTCATCGCCGGCAAACTGAACGACCAGTTCCCCCTCCGCATATGGCAAACCGGCAGCGGCACGCAGACCAACATGAATGTCAATGAGGTCATCTCGAACCGTGCTATCGAAATCGCTGGCGGCGAGATGGGATCGAAGAAGCCCATCCATCCCAACGATCACGTGAACATGTCACAGTCATCGAACGACACTTTCCCCGCCGCCATGCACATCGCGGCCGCCGACCGCGTGAAGAACGCGCTCATTCCCGCGATCAAGACGGTGCGCGAAGCGATCAACGCGAAGGCCAAGGAATTCGACAGCATCGTCAAGATTGGCCGTACTCATCTGCAGGATGCCGTCCCACTTACGGTCGGCCAGGAATTCAGCGGATGGGCGAGCCTGCTTGAACGCGATATCAAGCGCTTAGAGCAAGCTCTGGAAGGACTCTATGATCTCGCGATCGGCGGCACAGCCGTCGGCACCGGACTAAACACGCATCCCGAATTCGCCGAGCGCGCCGCGAAGAAAATCGCGGAACTTACAGGACTTTCCTTCCGCTCTCACGGGAACAAGTTCGCCGCCCTCTCAGCCCATGACGAAATCGTCTTTGCTCAAGGCGCCATGGAAACACTCGCCGCCTCGCTGATGAAGATCTCGAACGATATTCGCTGGCTAGCATCCGGCCCGCGCTGCGGACTCGGCGAGTTGACGATCCCCGAAAACGAGCCGGGATCCTCGATCATGCCCGGCAAGGTGAATCCCACGCAATGCGAAGCCATGACCATGGTCTGCGTGCAGGTCCACGGAGCCACCGCCGCCGTCGGCTTCGCGGGCTCGCAGGGCAATTTTGAACTCAACGTCTACAAGCCGGTGATCATTTACAACTTCCTGCACTCGGTCACTCTGATCACCGACGCCTGCCATGGATACGTCGAATACATGCTGAAAGGAATCGAGGTCGACCGCGCCAAGGTCGACTGGTACGTTAAAAATTCACTAATGCTGGTGACGGCTCTGGCTCCGAAGGTCGGATATGACAAGGCCGCCCAGATCGCGCACACAGCGCACGTCGAGCACTCGAGCTTGCGCGAAGCGGCCGTAAAGCTGGGGCATTTGACAGGCGAAGAGTTCGATCAATTGGTGAAGCCGGAGAAGATGACGCATCCGTAGGAACGTTTCTCTTCGCCGCAGATCGACGTGGAACTCAATGAATTAGTCTCTGACATCGATGCCGCAACAGGTTCTATGGGCAGGTGCCGAGAGCCATTCCGTGCCCACAGTGAACCCCAGTCCGCGATTCACTTTTTCAGAAGACTGGTGTGACTAGCCACGCACTGCCACTTGCCCATGTCGAGCACCCACGTATCGGTGAAGCGTCCCACGTGATCGTACGGCTTGCCCTGGTACGTGCCCTGCGTGTGATAAATCCCGGTTACTACGGCGGTGTCGCCGAAAAAGTTCATTTTCACTTCGGAGATATTTGCAGCGGTGGGTTTGAATCGCGGATCCTTTATGTCTTCCAGGAATTTCTGCTTGTCGCTAAGTTCGCCGTCCCACTCGGTGTTCACGAATCGGCTCGAGACCAGTTGGTCGAGCGCGGCGGAGTCGCGGTTTACCTGCGCTTCGTTCCACAGGCGTTCAAGAACCAAAATTCTGCTTTCGCGCGGATCAGCCTGTTGAGCGATCGCAAGAGAAGTCACTAGCAACAGGAAAAGACACGAGGCGATACGAATCATGGGCGTACACGCCCGCCGTCCTCCCGACTGAACGAGCGTTCGTCGACGATAGCAGCGGCTACCGAGCCTCGCTACGGAAATACACCGAAGAGTGTTACGAACGTCACGGAGGAAGCCGTGTTCAAGGTTTCGACGGTTCCGGAGATTAGTCTCAAGTTTCGGTTTCTAGTTTCGAGTCCTGGCGCCAGTTATCACTTTGACTTTGAAGGTTCGAGACGTTGAATCGGGTGAACTCAATCGGATCGCCGGCGGCAGAACTCGAAACTTGAAACTCGAAACTTGCTTCTCTAAAACGCCCAACGCAGTAGCGTCGCCCCAATCGTAAACCCTGCGCCCACCGATGCCAGCAGTACCAGGTTTCCCTTCTTCAGCCGGCCTTCTTCGATGGCGGTATTCATCGCGAGCGGGATCGTCCCGGCCGTTGTGTTTCCGTAGCGATCGATGTTAATCACAACGCTTTCCGGCTTTAGACCGAGGCGCTCTGCGGTCGCGTTGATGATCCGCAGGTTGGCTTGGTGGGGGATGAAAACGTCGACATCGGATCCCTTCAGCCCATTTCGCTCCAGAAGTTTCAGGCACAATTCCGTCTGCTTGCGCACGGCGAACTTAAAGACCTGCTGCCCATCCTGATGCACATAGTGCATGCGCTTCTCGATCGTCTCTTTGCTGCTCGGATGCTTGCTGCCCCCGCCCGGCATGTACAGGTACTGACCTCCCGATCCATCGACTTCGTGGATGAAATCGATCAGGCCAACCGAATCGTCTTCGGCCGGTTCAAGAATGGCTGCGCCTGCCCCATCGCCAAAGATCACGCAGGTCGCGCGATCAGTGTAGTCGATGATCGAGGACATCACGTCCGACCCAATCGCCAGCACGCGCTTGTGTGCGCCCGTGGAAATGAATTGCGCCCCGACCTGGACCGAGTATAGAAACGCAGAGCAGGCCGCGGAGAGGTCGAATCCCCACGCTCCCTTCGCGCCCAGTTTGTCCTGAACCACGCAAGCCGTCGAGGGAAACAGCATGTCGGGCGTCACCGTGCCGACGATAATTGTCTCGATATCCGTCGGGGCCAGTCCTCGTTGCGCCAGCGCCTTCCGCGCTGCTTCCGCCGCCAAGTCGCTCGTGGCAACGCCTTTTTCCACGATGTGCCGCTCGCGGATCCCGACGCGGGCCATGATCCATTCGTTGCTGGTGTCGACCATCCTCTCAAGATCGGCGTTAGTTAATAGTCGAGGAGGCACATACGTGCCCAAGGCGCTGATTTTGGCGCGGATCGGTTTCGTCAATGAGAACCCCTGTGATGAGTCGAATTATTGTGAAGGATTGCGGAAAGAAAGTCTAACGAAGGCAAGGTTTCAATTAGTTTCAAGTTTCGGGTTTCAAGTTTCGGTGCTAAGGGGTCGCGTTGGCTTTGAAAGTTGAAACACTAAGACTCTACGAGACGTCGAAACCTGCAGCTCGCCCCGGAACTCCGAACTCGAAACTCGAAACGTGATGCCTGAAACTGCTTCTAAAACGCCCAGCGCAGTAACGTCGCTCCCGAAGTGAAGCCCGCTCCCACAGCTGCAATCAGCAGCAGATCGCCTTTTTTCAGCTTGCCCTCTTCGAGCGCCGTCTGCATTGCGATCGGAATCGTCCCTGCCGTCGTATTTCCATAGCGATCGATATTGATAATCACTTTTTCTTCCGGCATTCCCAGCCGGTCTGCTGTCGCCGTGATAATACGCCGGTTCGCCTGATGCGCGATGAAGCAGTCGACGTCCTGCCCGGTGAGTTGATTTTTCTCGAGGATGCGCTCGGTCATCTCCGCCATCTTCTTCACGGCGTACTTGAAGACATTCTTGCCATCCTGATGAATATAGTGCATTTTTTCGTCGACGGTCCTATGGCTGGCTGGGTTTAGGCTCCCGCCCCCAGGCATAAACAGATACTGCCCTCCCATGCCTTCAATCTGCGCCACATGGTCAATAACGCCTGCGCCGTCTTCGCTAGGCTCCAACAGAACCGCGCCGGCCCCATCGCCAAAAATAATGCACACCGCGCGATCAGTGTAGTCGGTCATCGATGAGTTCACGTCCGATCCGATCACCAGCACTTTTTTGTATCGTCCCGACTCCACAAATTTCACTCCGGTATTTAGTGCGAACAGAAACCCGGAGCAGCCTGCTGAAACGTCAAATCCCCATGTATTCTCAATTCCAAGTTTGTGCTGGACCAGGCACGCAGTCGACGGATACATCATGTCGGGCGTAACCGTCCCCACGATGATCAAATCCACTTCCTGCAAATCGAAGGGGTGTTTTTCCAGCAGATTCTTGACGGCCGCAACTGCGAGATCGCTAGCCGCAACCCCTTTATCCACGAGGTGGCGCTCGCGAATCCCGACTCGCTCAAGAATCCATTCGTTGGTTGTGTCGACCATTTTTTCCAGGTCGGCATTGGTGAGAACGCGCGGAGGCAAATACGTGCCCAGCGCGCTAATTTTGGCGCGGAGAGGTGTAGTCAATGAGGGCTCCCTAAATTATGGAAACCCAGTATTTTGAGGGATAAACAGCAGAATGTCTAACCGAAGTTACACGGCCGGTCAACACCCTGGCTTTCTTGGAGTGGTCTTGGTCATGCGGCGGGCCGCTCGCGCTCGTGATCCATCCATTCGCGGATGAAATTCGGACACGAGATGATCCCAAATCGCTGGGCTTCCCCATCGATCAAGTACGCGATCGCATCGCGATCCAGCTCTTCCAGCTGCGACAGGCTTAGAAGAGGCCACAACCGGCATTCGGCCGCAGATTCAACGAGTTGATCGAGAGCGTTCAAGTGTCCACGGAACAATTTGCCAGAAACACGGATCGTTACATGCGGGGCCGGAGAAGTATGATTGCGCTTCATGTTCCTCCTTTGGGCCGATATCAGAAAACTGCTCGCCCTACTCCCTATGGATGCTCGAAACCGCGTTTCTTGCGCAAAGAGTCGTAAAGGGATGTAAAAACTGTTACTCAGAAGGGCTCGAATTGCTGGGGTCGCTGTGGAAAACTTAGTCAGGCACCGGGAACTCACTGCACACGCAAGAGCTCGTTACCGTTGCTTCCTTCCGGACCTGGCGGGGTTGGCGAGAGTACGTCGCGTGAGACCGATGCCCGACCGACCATAATAGCATTCCCGAATTTGCCTGGGGTCCGCGACAGATCCCGGCGTAAGCCTGCAAGTGACCTTCGGTGCAAGAATTCGCGTCTCACCCCTTCCTTTCTTAGGGACGATATCGAACAATGGATGCAAAGTTTCAACGTTTCAAAGTTAGGGGACCGTCGGCGTCAGAACTTGCAGCTAGAAACCCGAAACTTGAAGCTGGGTTCGCTGAAACCTTGAGACTTTGAAGCTTTTTCATGCTTTCACTCTCCCCAAAGTTCGTCGCCGTACCGCTCCAGAGAGCCATTGACCATTACTTCGAGCTTGCCATCTATATGCTTGTAGTCACTGGCTTTGGGACGCTGGCTGCCACCGGTGGACTCGATCTGCCTTCGACCACTCTGGTCGGCGTTGCGCTCGCCGTTCGTGGGTATCTATTGGCCAAGCGCAAACGATTTGTCATCTCCGACCGCTGGACCACACCTTTATCTCTCGCTTACCTGCTCTTCTTCACGATTGACTATTTTCTTTTCTCGCGCGGATTTCTTCCTGCCACGGTGCACTTGGCTCTGTTCGGTGTTGTCGTGAGAATGTTCTCGATCCGTCGCGAACGCGACTACCTCACCCTGGCCGTACTTGCTTTTCTGATGGTGCTGGCCTCGGCGGTACTCACCGTCAACAGCATCTTCTTGCTGTCTTTTGGCGCCTTCATGCTGATGGCCGTTGCGACATTCATCCTGATGGAGATGCGCCGCTCCGGTCGGTCCGCCGACGTGCAAGCCCGGCATTCTGCCGATCCAGGCGAGCATCGACGCTTCGCCTTCGCACTCGCGCGCGTCGCGCCTGTCCTCGTTGCGATGATTCTTGTTGCCGGTGCAGCACTTTTCTTCGTGATCCCCCGTATGTCCGCCGGATACTTGGGCGGATACTCCTTCGGCAACGATTTCTCCTCCGGCTTCAGCGACCACGTGCGCCTCGGCCAGATCGGGCAGATTCAGCAGTCCAACGCCGTCGTGATGCATGTCCAGATCGACGGGGACACGAGCGGCCGCTACGATATTCACTGGCGCGGAATTTCGCTCGCCAACTTCGATGGACAAACGTGGTCCAACCCGCCCGAGCAGTTCGTCCTTCAACACACCCCCGACAACACCTTCTTACTGCCGCATAGTAGTGGCGCGATGGGCGTATTCCTCAACGGTGCACTTGCCCGCCAGCATCTCATTCACTATCGCGTGCTGATGGAGCCCATCGGCACCAACGTCTTCTTCCTCGCTCCGTGGGCTCATGCGATTCACGGAGACTACCGCTTGCTTGCAGGCGACCTCGGCGGCGCTGTCTACGATTTCGATCCACGCCACACGATCAGCCGCTACGATGCCAGCTCTGATATCGCAACGCCAATTCCGTCCCAACTGCGCGGAGCCGGTCATGACTATCCCCCGCAAATTACCTCCGCCTATCTCGGCTTGCCGGATCTTGATCCGCGCATCGCCCGCCTGGCAGCACAAATTACGGGCTCAGCCACCAACAACTTCGACCGCGCCGCCGCCATCGACCAATATTTACGCGGTCATTACGGCTACACACTCGAATTATCCCGCACTGCTCAAAAAGATCCGATCGCCTACTTCCTGTTCGATCGCAAGCAGGGACACTGCGAGTACTTCGCCTCGTCCATGGCGGTCATGCTGCGTGAATTGGGAATTCCTTCGCGCGTTGTCAACGGGTTCCGCAGCGATGAATTCAACGATCTCACGGGAAACTATGTCATCCGCGCCAAAGACGCACATTCGTGGGTCGAAGCCTACTTCCCCGGATATGGTTGGCAGATGTTCGACCCTACACCCGGTGGTTCTGGGGGAACTCCACAAGGGTGGGGACGGCTCGCTCTCTACGTCGATGCGATGGCCTCGTTCTGGCGCGACTGGATCGTCAGCTACGACAGCGCGCATCAGTTCATCCTTGGTCAGACGGCGATCAACGGCACAAAGAATTTTTGGGAGAACGCGCGCAACTGGGGACGGATCAAGTACGACTCGATGCTGCACTGGGCCGGACGCAGCCAGGACCGCGTCCAAAACTCGCCCGCCCGCTGGGCTATCGCGGGAGTCGCCGTCGCCCTGCTGCTTCTGCTGCTGGCAAACTTAGGACGCATCGCGCGCTGGCTGCACGATCGTTGGCTGCGTTCGCATCCGGAGCGCTCGCCAGAGCAGGCCGCGTCGATGTGGTATCAACGGATGGCTCGCACCGTAGGCCGCCGCGGACCACAGAAATCTGCCGCCCAGACTCCGCAGGAATTCTTGAAGGAAATTGAGGACGCCCGCCTTCGCGAGCCCGTCTCTCGCTTCACCAGCGTCTACGAATCCGCCCGCTTCGGAAATTCGGTCGACGATGCGCAGCGCCTGCCGGAGTTGTACGAGGAAGTAGCGCTAGCGACGAAGAGCCGCTGATAGCCGACTCGGCTGCCCGGGAGCAAATTCTGGCGGACTGCTGCAACCCCTATCTTTCTCTAGAACCGCCAGAACACGCCGCCGCCCACGAAGAAGTTGTGCTGCCGCGTTTTGCCCGTCGGAGCCAGCGGGAAATCCGGCTCGCCGGACCAAAAATCGCGCACTTCGCCACGAAGGCTCAGGGCTTTCCAAACCCGCACATCCAAGCCAGCGCCACCTTCAATCACTCCACTGGTGGTGTTTTTCCCCGGATTCGCGCCGCCATACACGAGAGTGCTGGCTTGGCTGAAGTGGCCGAAACCGCCTCCAAAACTCACCCAGGGAGAAACCGCCGTCGTCGGGAAGAGGTTTAGGCGAACCGCGGGGGTAAAAAACAATTGGCTGTATTGCGTGGGCACCACGGCATTCCCGTATTGCCCGCCGTTCAAATCTTCATCAGGGTTATAGGCGACGACTGCTTCGCCGGCGACCGAGAAAATTGGCGTCACCAGAAACCGATGCGCGAATTCTCCTTCCACGGTAAGCCCCTTGCCAGAGTGAATGGTCGGATCGAAGAAAGTCGCACCCTGGATGCCCTGGTCGCTAATGAAAATGCGTCCGACAAAGCCGCCGATTTCGTTTTTCCCGTCCTGCGCAACTGCCGACACGGTGAGCAAGGACATCACAAACACGACCGCAATGCAAAGCCGTTTCACGGACATTTCCCCTCCCGACGAGGTGGTTCTCTGCAAATTGCAACGGCGGAAAGCTAAGCCTAGCACGACACCGCCTGTTTAAATCCACAAAAACCTGCCCGAGTACCTCGACGGTTTATGCTGCTGCGCTAATGCCGCACACAAGTCTATTGCCAATTTTTGCAGATTATTGCTCTTGAACCCGGTTGCCTGCGCCGAGTTGCCACAATCCGAATGCTAAAATAAGAAGATTCCATGCATGTAAAAGGCGTCAGTGTCAGCCGTTCTCCCGAGATCAGCAAGACGAATCCTCCGGAGAATCTTCCTTCGGCCCGTCCGCAAAAGGTGGGCTTCGTCAGTCTCGGCTGCCCCAAGAACCTGGTCGACAGCGAGATCATGATGGGCCTGCTCTCGCGCGCCGGTGCCGAACTCACCCGCCGCGCCGAAGATGCCGACGTCATCGTCGTCAACACTTGCTCCTTCATCGACAGCGCCCAACAGGAGTCCGTCAATACGATTCTCGAAATGGCCGGTCACAAAACGGCCGGCAAGGCGAAGAAATTAGTCGTGGCCGGATGCCTCGTCGAGCGATTTCGCGATCAGATCCGCAAAGACATTCCCGAAGTCGACGCCGTCGTCGGAACTGGCGAACTCGAGCAAATCCTCTCCGCGACCGGTATTGCCGCCGCCCAGCCCAACTCGCCATTCGTGATCCTCGGCTCTCGTCCGGAAGGCGACGCCCGCGCTGCTCAAGGACGTTTCTCGCGCGAATCCTGGGACGGAGCCGTCAGCGATCTGCCGAATTATCTCTACGATGACGCGACGCCGCGCGTGCTGGCCACGCCTGGGCACGTGGCCTACATCAAAATCGCCGAAGGCTGCGATCATCCCTGCACCTTCTGCATCATCCCCCAGCTTCGTGGACAGTTCCGTTCCCGCCGCTTCGAGTCGGTGATCGCCGAGGCCGAACACTTGGCGCAATCCGGCGTTCGCGAAGTCACGCTCATCGGCCAGGACACGACGTGTTACGGCGAAGATTTTGGCTTGAAAGACGGCCTCGCCCTGCTTCTCGAAAAACTCGCAGCCGTTGAAGATCTGCGCTGGGTCCGTTTTCTTTACGCCTATCCCAACAAGATCACCGGCAAGCTGCTCGAAACAATCGCGGCCCACGACAAAATCTGCTCGTACATGGACGTCCCTTTGCAGCATGCCTCCGCATCTGTCCTCAAGCGCATGAAGCGCGGTGGCAGCGCCGATGTTTTCCTGCGCTCCATCGAAAAAATGCGCCGCACCATTCCTGACCTGACGCTCCGCACGTCGTTCATCGTCGGTTTCCCTGGCGAAACGGACAGAGAATTCGAGGAACTCTGCGATTTCGTCCGCGAAGCTCGCTTCGATTGGATGGGCGCCTTTTCTTACTCCGATCAAGAGGGCGCGAAAGCCTACGATCTTGAGAAGAAACTTTCCCCTCGCGAAGTCGAGCGCCGCCGCAAGCACCTGATGTCGATCCAGCGCCAGATCAGCAAGAAGAAAAAGAAAGCTCTCGTCGGACGCAAGTTCGATCTACTCCTCGAGGGCGAATCCGAAGAATCCGAACTTCTGCTCGAAGGCCGCACTAGCATGCACGCCCCGGAGATCGACGGCAAAGTTTTCGTGAACGATTATCCGGAAGACCTCGCCCCCCAACCGGGACACTTCTACCGCTGCGAAATCACCGAATCCCACGACTACGACCTGATAGCGAAGATCGTGTAGGGAACAGCCGCCTCAGCTGTCCGCCGGCCCAGAATCATCCGGCTGCATGCCGCTGCACGTTGCGTACGTCCCACAAGTTAAAATGTGATCCGGATATGCCCCGCAAGCGCGCAGTCAAGCTCCACTGCCCGATCTGCAAGAAGCCGGTGAAGAGCACGGCTCCCGACTTCCCTTTCTGCAGCGAAAGATGCCGCACCATCGACCTCGGCAAATGGGCCAGCGGAGGCTATGTCATCTCTTCCCCAGTAACCGACGCCGAAGAGCCAATTCGGGAACATACCCCAGAAAATTCCGACAAGGATCATTGACCTTTCCCAACCTCGCAGTACCCTGTTCAGTGGGCAAAGAGGGCACGCCCGACCGTAGCGCCGGCGTCCCGCCGG
>DATJOA010000191.1:0-9420 GCA_035507635.1 Candidatus Acidiferrales bacterium | reverse complement strand
GACTACCGTAGCGTCCTCAAGTTACGTCCTGACGTCGAAGCCCAGGTGAATCTCGGAGCCGCTCTCGCGCACGAAGGCAACTATGACGACGCGATCAAAATGTATCGCGCTGCTCTTCCGCAGCTAAAGAACAAGAACATGGTCGTCTTGAATCTCGCCCTCGCTTATTACAAGAAGGGCGACTTCGAACACGCGCGCGAGCAATTCGCGGTCTTGCATGACGCCCAGCCCAACAATGTCCGCGTCATCATTCTGCTCGCCGACAGCGAGCTCCACCTCAACCGCAACGACTCTGCCCTCAACCTTCTGGAGCCGATCGAGAGCAAGTATTCGCAGAACATGGATTTCGAATACGTCATGGGATCCGCTCTTATCCGCACCGGACGCCGCCGTGATGGCGTCACCCGCATCGAGAAAGTCGCGCAGGCCGGCCCGAGCCCCGACGCTTATCTGCTAGCCGGCGCAACGCTCCTCGATTTGAATGAATATGATCAGGCCCGCAAGGATCTCGAAGAAGGCCTCCGCCTCAATCCCGCATTGCCCGGACTTTACACGCTGACCGGAATCGCTCGCGACAAGACCGGAGCCATCAAAGAAGCAGAGGCCGCCTTCCGCGCAAGCCTCAAATCTAACCCTGACGACTTCCAGGCCAATTTATATCTCGGAGCTATTCTCTACAAGCGCCGTGATCTGGCCGAAGCCAAGGGATACCTCGACCACGCCATTCAGCTCAAGCCCACGGACTCCATGGCTCGTTACGAATCCGCGATGTGGAAGAGCACTTCAGGAGATTACGCAGACGCGGCCCGGGAACTTGAGCAAATTACAAAGGACGATCCCGACTGGCTCGAACCCCACGTGGAACTCGCCGCGCTCTATTACCGCCTGCACCGCCCCGAAGACGGAGCCCGCGAACGCCAGATCGTCGACCGAATCACCGCCAAACAGCAAGCCCAGGGCCCAGGAAAATAATCGTCGCGAGGTTCTTGTCATCCCGACCAAGCTCGGAGGGACCCTATGTTTTTTACTCCCATGCCGCTTGGAAAGCACGTTCTGAGGTCCGAAGTCGGAGGTCCGCGGTTATTGCGCGGTCTCCGTGAACGACGCCGCCACCGGATGCCCGAGCCCATACGGCCCCTCAGCCGTAACAGTCACGACGCCGGGATTCGCCGGCAGAGTCAGCGTCACCGACGCCACTCCCGAGCCGTTCGTGATCGCGATCACCTTCGCTCCGCTAGTTGAGCCATACGTGAGCGAACCCGCGCTCGCCGTGAACAAGATGCTCGCTCCCGCCGCGCTCCCGCCGGACTGCCCAGGGCTCACTGTGACAGTCAGCGGACTCGCCAGAGTGCTGCCCACCGCCCCGGTTTGATTATTCCCGCTCGTCTGCGTCAGCGTCGCCGCCGGATTTCCCACCACAATCCATCCGCCCTGCGTTTGCGTTGCCGTTCCATCACTTCCCGTCACCGTGAAGTGGCAGAAGCCTGGCGTCGCTCCCGTATTCACGGTAATCTCTCCGTTGATGGTCGGGGTGATCGTCGCCGTAGTCAGTGTCATCGTCCCACCGGTGCACGCCGCCGCTCCCTCATAACTGTCGAACGCCGCCGACGACATCGTTACATTCGCGCTTCCCTTCGTGATCACCGGATTCAGCGTCACTGTACCGCTCGCCGGAACCATGATCGTGTCCGGATTCAAATCCCACTCCGAACTTGGACTCGTCGCCACACTCCCACTCACCACCAGGAGTGTCGCCGTATACGGAGCAAACGTCTGCGTCGACGCCCACGACTGCGAAGACGATGCCACTATAGCTGTAGGCGAACCTTGCGAAAGCGTATACGAAACATAATTCGTCGGCGTGAATCCGGTCGTCGCGAACTGCAGCTGGGCTGCATTCTGCGGGTCTTTATTCAGCACCATCACCGTCATCTGCGTCCCGGCCGAATTCAGCGCTGCATAAATGCTAAACAAATCCGGATTCGCATTATGCGTCGCCGCCACCGAGGTCGTCCCAAACCCATGATGCGCGCCGTCGTAATTCGTGAACAGCTTCAGCGCCTGATAATTCGGATTCGCCGCCGACGGAGCCGTCCACCTCGATGCCAGTCCTACTCTCTCCCGGCCCAACAATCCATATGCATCCGCATCGCCCAGCGCCGTCGAGAAATCCGATTCTCCCGCAAACGCCGCGCTCCACTCCGTCATCGCCAGCGGTGTCCCGGGATAAATCGAATTCACAATGGCCCGCATTCGCGGTATCCGGAATGCAATCGTCTTGTTTGGCTGAATCTGTGTTGTATACGGCTGATCGATCGTCCCCGACGGGCTCACCAGGGTCGGATCCCAGTAATCCCGATAGATGCTCACGGCCAGCGCCTGCTTCTGCGCCTGCGAGTATCCCGACGTGTCCGGCCCATCCGGATACGCATGAATGTCGAACATATCCAGAGACCGCGTACCCGCGATCTGATCCTGCCAGTAGACTTCATTCAGCCACCACGGCAGAAAATCGATTCCTGCGTGTGCAGGTTTGTCGTTACTGTTCGCTCCGTTCCAGTAAAACCACCAGCAGCAACTTACCGGGCCCAATCGCACCGCCTGCGGGTCCCATGTCTTCAGATTCGTCGCTTCCGTCCAGTAAGTCGTCGAGAGTTCGTCATATCCCGACGGATTCGGATGCACATCCCGGTGCGTTCCGCCCCATATATCGATCTCGTTATCCATGTCGTAGAAGTGACACGACGTGATCGTCGAATACGGCACCAGGCACGTGTTGCTCCCGAAGGCCGTCGCCAGCGCTGTCGCCCAATCCTTGCGATAGACACACGTCGTTCCTGAAGGACACGTCTGCGTATTGTCGTCCAGCAGCGGAAAGTAAGTCCGATTCAGATCAGCCTGCGTTGCGGTGATATAGGTCGGACTCGAACTGTTGCAGGTCCCAGCCACAATGCCGTTTCCGGCATCGTTGTTGTACTGATCGAAGGAACATTGGTTGGGGTATTCCGTTTCCGGGAAGCTCCAATGTAAATTCCCGGTTGTCCCTGCGGTCTCTTGGCTCTGAGCTACCCACGGCAACATCACCATGGTCATCAGCGGAGCGCTCCCCGCCGCCTTCACATCTGTGATGAACTGGGTCGAGTTTCCATCCGCACCGGCAGTGCCATTGCCTCCGCCGAGCCCATAGAAATTGAAGTCTTCGAAGTAATAGTCGTTATCAGCGTTATCGGTGAACAACTGCCAGTTATACGTCGATGCCGCGTTCCCGCCCCATCGCACCACCGTCGTTCCGCTGTCAGTTATCGCCGCCGTACTCGCCGGAAAAGATCCGCCGTACACATACGGACTGATAGTGTGCCGGTTCGCCAGCACGTTGATCGTCGCCTGCACCGCCGTGCTCGCGGCAACCGGTGTTGCCGACACTTCGCTCGAATTCCCGCTCTCCCCGTTCGAGTTCACCGCCGACACCACGTAGTAATACGCCGTTCCGTTCGTCAGCCCCGAGTCTGTATAGCTCGTCGTCGTGGGACTTCCCACCGTCGTATACGGCCCGCCCGTCGTCGTCCCTCGTTTCACGTGATACGACGTTGCCGTTGCGCTCACCGTCCACGTCAAGCTCACCTGCTGATTTCCCGCCGTCGCCGACACTCCCGTCGGAGTCGCTGGCGGATTCCCGCCGGTCGGCGTCGAAGAAACTTCGCTCGAATTTCCGCTCTCCCCGTTCGAGTTCACCGCCGACACCACGTAGTAGTACGCCGTTCCGTTCGTCAGCCGCGAGTCTGTATAGCTCGTCGTCGTAGGACTTCCCACCGTCGTATACGGCCCGCCCGTCGTAGTCCCTCGCTTCACGTGATACGACGTTGCCGTTGCGCTCGCCGTCCACGTCAGGCTCACCTGCTGATTTCCGGCCGTCGCCGACACTCCCGTCGGAGTCGCTGGCGGATTTCCCTGCCCGCCTCCTCCGGCGTTCCCGCCCGAGCCCGACCCTCCACATGCCGCCAGAAAACATAAAGCAATTGTCATGACAACTACACACAGCGATAGCCCAGAATTCCGCGACCCTGCTTGTGCCATATCGATAATGTAAGCCGAACTAACCCGTTTTCCAACAATCTTTTGTGCGATAGACCTCACGAAAAAGACCATCCTGATTCAGACCCACTTGGCCGCCAGCCGCGGCCAAATGGACTCACCCGCCCGTGCCACGAAAATTCCTGAGAAACTTCCGCGCCTCCATACAACGGGAACCAGCTCCTTGCGAATCTTAATTCCTTAAGAGTAGCCACGAAGGCGGAGGCATTGGCATTTCCTTCGTGCTTCTCCCGGCCCGTCGCGGTCTCGGTTCACGCAACAAGACAAGGCCGTGAGCAGGGCAAATTGACACGTTGTTTATTCGCCTTTTAAGATGATTTCTTCTTGCCACGCCGCTCCGGCGCGGTTGGGGACCCAACAGTTGAGTCTTCTCACTGTTGCCAATAACTGCCTATGATTTCAGTCAAAGACCTTACCAAGCGGTACGCCCACACGACTGCCGTCGACCAAATTTCCTTCGAAGTCGCCAAAGGTCAGATCGTTGGATTCCTTGGCCCCAATGGCGCCGGCAAAACCACCACCATGCGTATGCTGACCTGCTTCCTGCCTCCATCGGCGGGAACGGCGCAGGTCGCGGGCTTCGACATCCTCGATCAGCCGATCGAGGTCAAGAAGCGCATCGGATATCTTCCCGAAACGCCTCCGATCTATCCGGAGATGGAGACCGCCGAGTATCTCAAGTTCGTCGGACGCCTCAAGGGACTCTCCGGCGCCAAGCTGCAGAAGCGCGTCGACTACGTCACCGAGCGCTGCGCCATCGCCGATGTCAAAAAGAAGCTTCTCGGCAAGCTTTCCAAGGGATATCGCCAGCGCGTCGGACTCGCTCAGGCGATCATTCACAATCCCGATGTCCTCATCCTCGACGAGCCGACCTCCGGCCTCGATCCCAAGCAGATCAACGAAACGCGCGAACTGATCAAAGACCTCGCCGGCGAGCACACCATCATTCTCAGCACGCACATCCTGCCTGAGGTCGAGCAGACCTGCCAGCAGGTCATCATCATCAACAAGGGCAAGCTCGTTGCCACCGACTCGGTGAAGAACCTGCAGGCGCGCGCCCGCGGCGCAGAATCCGTCGTCCTCGAAATTGCCGGACGCTCCGGCCCCGTCGACTCTCCCATCGTGCAGCACAAGCTCGAGCAGGTTCCCGGCGTCAGCCGCGTCCTCTCCAGGCAGCAGGCCGACGGACGAGCTGTCTTCGAGGTCGAAAGTCAGAAAGGAAAATTCGTTCGCGGCGATCTTGCCCGAGCCGTCGTCGAGTGCGGCTGGGATCTTAACGAGCTTCGCCCCTCCGCCATGAGCCTGGAAGAAATCTTCCTGCAGCTCACCGGAGCCGACGCATCTGCGCCGCCCAAAGAAGAGCCCGAACTGCAAGAGGTGCAACAGTGAGAAACGCCTGGATCATTTGCCGCAAAGAGCTCGGCAGCTACTTCGTTTCCCCGATCGCCTACATCCTCCTGCTGATGTTCGGCCTGATTTACGGATTCTTCTTCTGGAACTCGCTCGCCTACTTTGTCGTCGCCGGCATGGAGATGCAGATGCGCGGCCAGAGTTTCCCGATGAATCTCAATGAGCAGATCATCCGTCCGCTGCTCTCCAACGTTGCCGTCATCGGATTGTTCTTCATCCCGATGATCACCATGCGTCTCTTCGCGGAGGAAAAGCGCACCGGCACGATCGAATTGCTCGCGACCTCGCCGATCCGCGATCTCGAAATCATCCTCGGCAAGTGGATGGCAGCCGTCATTCTCTACGGCTGCATGCTGCTTTTCACCGCCCTGAACTTCGCGTTTCTGTTCGCCTATGGCCACCCCGACTGGAAGCCGCTCGCTATCGGCTATCTCGGCCTGTTGCTTCAGGCGGGAGGCCTTCTCGCGATCGGAACTTTCATCTCCAGCCTGACCAAGAACCAGATCGTCGCCGGCGCCGCCACCTTCGGCATCGAGCTGATGCTCTGGATTTCGGGCTGGGTCAGCGGATACGAAAATGCCACCTGGGCGCGCGTGCTCTCCTACATGTCGGTGATCACGCACTTCGAATCGTTCGGCCGGGGCGTGATCGATTCAAAAGATGCAATCTACTATCTCACTCTGATTTTCCTGGGACTCTTCTTCACCGCCCGCTCCCTGGAATCTCTGCGTTGGAGGTCCTAAATGGCCAGTAACTGGCTCAAGGCGAGACAAACGAAATACGCGGCTTACGCGACGACCTACATCCTCATTATCGTCGCGGTCATTGTCGTCGCCAACATTCTCGCCGACCGTTACAACAAGTCGTACGACGGCACGTCGAACAAGCGTTACAGCCTCTCTGAGCAGACGGCGAAGATCGTCAAAGATCTAAAGCAGCCGGCCACAATCACCTACTTCAATCAGAGCTCACGCTTCAATGACGGCAAAGATCTGCTCGAGGAATATGCGAACCTGTCGCCCAAGGTCCACGTCGACTACGTCGATCCCGACAAGAATCCGGAAGCCGCGCGCCAGGCTGGCATCCGTGATCTCGGAACCGCCGTTGTCCAAATCGGCGACCGAAAAGACACCGCCAAGAGCATGACCGAAGAAGGCATCACCGGAGCCTTCATCCGCGATCTGAAAAACACCACCCGCACGGTTTGTTTCGTCACCGGCAGTGGTGAGCATCAGATCGATACCACCGGTCGTGAGGGTCTTTCCAGCTTCAAAGATCTCCTTGGCAAAGACGACTACGAAACTCAAAGCATCAATCTGCTTGAAAAAGCCGAAGTGCCAAATACCTGCACCGCGATCGTCGTCAGCGGCCCGACCCACAACTACGAGCCGCCTGAAGTCGACGCCATCAAAAAATACGTCGAAGACGGCGGACGCGCCCTCTTCATGCTCGATCCTCCTCTGCAACTCGGACAGTCCAGCATCGCGCCCAATGACGCGCTCGCCAGCCTGCTCCAAAGCTGGGGAGTCACGGTCAACAAAGATCTCATTATCGACATGAATCCCCTCGGCCAACTCGTCGGCGTCGGACACGACGTGGCACTCGTCACTCACTACGACTCGCAGCCCATCGTCGATACCCTGAAAGGAACCGCCACCGGATTCCCGCTCTCGCGCTCGCTCGACGTCAAGAACACCGACAAGACCAGAGTGCAGAAGTTGTTCGATTCGTCGAATGCCACCGTGGCGACCAATGATCTGGCATCCTCTAAGATCAACGTCAACGATCCCAAAAACACAAAAGGCCCGCTGACGCTCGCCGCCGCCGGCACCTACAACACCGGTAAAGAGAATTCTCAAGGACGCTTTGTCGTTGTCGGAGGTTCGACCTGGTCCTCCAACGCCTTCATCAATTTCAACGGCAATAGCGACCTCGCGATGAACACCATCAACTGGCTCTCCTCGGACGAAGACTTGATTTCGATTCGTCCGAAACAGCAGGAAGACCGCCGCATCACCATGACGCGCAGCCAACTGGCCTGGGTCCGCGCCACCAGCCAGTTCCTTCTGCCTGGCATCGTCGTAATCGCCGGCGTCTTCGTCTGGCTGAAACGCAGATGACCTGAGGGTGGCCCATCCTAAACTCGCGGGGTTTGTGAGTTTAGGGTGGGGATTGCGGCATGACTTTTGAGGTTGCACGCCTTTTCGCAGTTACCGAAAGTGGGGATTTTGACTCAGCAATTTCAGAAATTCTAGTTCGATACCATGAAACTCCGTAGCCTGATCCTGGCCGCCATCGTCCTCGTCGCTCTCGTCGGAACGCTCTATTGGTCCAATCACCGCAAACCGAGCGACGTCGCCCTAAAGCCCCTTGAGTCTTCTCCGGCGATTCTCAAACTCGACGAAGCATCGATCACGAAAGTTGAAATCAAGAAGCCCGGCGCCGATCCCGTCGTCCTCGACAAGTCCGCCTCCGGAACCTGGCAGATAACCGCGCCCAAACCCTACAACGCCGACCAGACCAACGTCTCCAGCACGCTCTCATCGCTCGCATCGCTGAACTCCGAGCGCGTCATCGCCGACAAGACCACCAATCTCCAGCAGTACGGACTCGCGCCCGCTTCCGCGGAAATCGATATCACCGAGAAAGACAACAAGTCACAGAAGCTCTTGCTCGGCGATACCAATCCCACCGGCAACGCCGTCTACACCATGCTCGAAGGCGATCCGCACGTCTACACCATCGCCAGCTACAACAAGAACAGCATCGCGAAAAATCTGAACGACCTCCGCGACAAGCGCCTCCTGCCAGTCGCCGCCGACCAGATCAGCCGCGTCGACATTATCCGCAAAGGTCAGACCATCGAATTCGGGCGCAACAAGGACGAATGGCAGATCCTTCAGCCCAAGCCGTACCGCGCCGATAGCGTCGAAGTCGGCGATCTCATCAGCAAACTCACTGACGCCCGCATGGATCTGAACGCCGCCGACTCCGAGGAATCTTCTTCTGCGTTCGCCTCTGCAGCGCCCGTCGTCTCTGTAAAAGTTACCGACCCTTCCGGCTCACAAGATCTCCAGATCAAGAAAAGCAAGGATCTCTACTACGCCAAATCCAGCGCCGTCGAAGGCGTGCACAAAGTGAATGCCGATCTCGCGCAAGCCCTCGACAAAGATCTCGACTACTTCCGCAACAAGAAAGTCCTCGATCTCGGCTTCAACGATCCCAACAAAGTTGAACTCCACGCGGGATCGAAATCCTACTTCCTCACCCGCACTAACAGCGACTGGTGGTCCAACGGCAAAAAGATGGACGTAGATACCGTTGGAGCATTCCTCTCCGATCTACGCGATCTCTCCGCCGACAAATTCGTCGACTCCGGATTCTCAAATCCTACGGTGCAACTCACCGTCACATGGGACGACAACAAGCGCACCGAAAACATCGCCATCGCGAAAGACGGCGACGGTTACATCGCCAAACGCGACAACGAACCCACGCTCTACCACGTGCAGCCGAACCTGGTCGAAGCTTTGGAGAAATCCGCCGACGCGATCAAACCAGCCGTCCCACCCGCTAAATCAAAATCCTGAACTGAGTACTGAGTAGTGACTACCGAGTACTTTTTTATTGTCATCTCGACCGGAGCATTGCCTTCCCGAAGCGGAAGCAATGCGGAGTGGAGAGACCCTGTGTTTCGCACTAGTTTTCCTCTGTGAATCCCTGTGTCCCATGTAGTGAGTTTTCGTCCCCCTTGCAATCCCGCCCGAACAAAATTATTTTGTCTCGACGCATTTCTCACGATAAAGGGACCCCAATGAACCGTCGCCAGCTCTTGCAAGTAATCTCCGCAGTCGGAGTCGTTGCCGCCACGCACCCGCGTTCTTTCGCCTCCACCTCCCTACCCTGGCCGCGACCGCT
>DATJOA010000190.1:0-8860 GCA_035507635.1 Candidatus Acidiferrales bacterium | reverse complement strand
GCGGTCGCGGCTTGCCCTTGAAAGATGGCAAGGTTTACACCGGCGCAGGCTACTATCTCAACGAGCTTACCGTTCCGGTTCGCGCTCTGATGAAGGAGGGCTACGAAATCACTTTCGCCAACCCCAAAGGCAACACTCCCCAGGTGGATGTGCATTCAGAGGTCCCCGATTTCTTCGGCGGGGACGCGGCCAAGCTTGAGGACTATATGCTATTCCGAGACGGTCTGAAGGGGCTCAGAGATCCAAGCCGCATCTCGGATGTCATCGCATCGGGCCTGGATCAATATGACGCCGTATTCGTCCCCGGAGGACATGGTCCGATGATCGATCTTCTCGATGATCCCGACGCCGGCATAGTGATGAGGCACTTTCACGAAACATCCAAGCCTACGGCAGTGCTCTGCCATGGCCCGATTTCACTTCTCTCGGCTCTTCCCAACTCGAAGGAGTTCGTCGCAGCGCTGAGTGCGGGCGATGTCGCCGGCGCGCAAGAAAAGGCGAAAGGTTGGATCTACGCCGGATATAAGATGACCATCTTTTCCACCGCGGAAGAGAAGCAGCGGGAGCCGCTCGAGATTGAGGGGAAGGTTCTCTTCTACCCCGACTTCGCCTTGAGCACGGCGGGCGGTGACGTAAGTGTGGCCGCTCCATGGCAGAGCTACGTCCTTCAAGATCGCGAGCTGATTTCGGGTCAGAACCCTTTCTCTGATCAAGCGCTTCTGAAACTTCTTCTACCAGCGCTCAGTGAGAAGAAGAGGGTGGTTTCAGCGGCATAAGAATCGGAGGGAAACCGGGGGGACGGGACCTGTTCCATTTTTTGGCGACGAAGAGTATTCAACGTCCCGTCTATCCCGGGCTTTTCTGTTTTGGGATAGAGTGCTCGTCTCCTCGACTGGCAACGCGGAAAGGATGATAGGCATGAAATCAGAGATCAAGATCGGCCAGCAATTCGAGTTTGCGATACGTGCAGATAAAGAGCTTAGACAGGAGGCGGTCGTAACCCGAGTTTTATCTAATCGGGAAGAAGGACTCGGTCCGGAGGTGGACTATTACATGGCCGATTGGATTGAGGCGAGAACACTCTTGGAACGGCCGAGGACGCTGGTCTTCGTGCTTGCAAACGACGGGAGCGTTTATTTGAATGGCGAGCGGGTTGACATAATCGTGGACCTTGCCGCGTAGCTAGTGCGGGTAGTGCGTGAACAAAACAGTCGCTACATCCCGATGTCGCTCGAAATCCGCCGATCCCCAAGTACGGCGAGGTACGGTGCTATATCCGAGATCCTGACGGTTTCCGCTGGGCCCGACCGCAACGAGGGCCGGCTGCGACACATAATGTTGCTCGAATTTTCGCTACGCAATCGCAATTAGCGGGACGCTCTGCAAGTGAGCCGATTTCCAATGAAGGGAGGTAAATCGAATGCGAGAAAACTACGAAGCTCCAGAACTGACAACCACGGCGGAGCCGATCTCGCGGGGCCCCACACTTCATTGGCGCACCCTCTCCCGCGGCTGTTCGTCTCTGCACGGCGTATAATCCATTGCTTGAGCGGCGCGTTCGTTACCGGTTGGTGGTCCCGCCTGTAGCATCCCCTGTGTGCCGAACTGGCTGCCCTCTTTAGATCAGCGCCGCAACGTCATTCTGATCTGATCCGGAGGGATGATCGTGGTCGACCGCATGCAGTTTCCGATTAGCATTGTCAGCCAAGATGGGGAATTCATCCTCTGCGGCGGTCAACACGCGAGCCGATTCCGGTCCGCGTTTGTCCTACCGCTTGCGCCTTCATCCAGAAAACCCTCAGTGGATGGGCCAACGAAGTTAGAACACGAAGACTCTTTAACAAACGAACTGGAGTCGGCGTGGGCCGCTGGCCCACTCCCAGTAACAAAGCGCCTCGGGCGGGCTGCCGTCAAGCTCGAAGGCCCTGGTGGCGATCCCAGTGGCCGACTCCGCAAAGGGGTTGTGGAACTCAAGCCGTTTTTGCGCAGCGCCGCAGGATCAATTGTCTTCGCAGTTTGTTTGTCTCTGGCTGGCTGCAGGACTTCGTCGAGCGGTTCCACTCCGACGGTCGTTTTCAACAGGGTCCCTGCTACAAGTCAGGTTGTTGACGGTCAAGAGGTTCCCGACCAAACCGCCACCATTGAAGGTTACGCAACCGGAGTTCGACCCGGGGAACGAATCGTGGTATTTAGCAAAATCGACGGACGATGGGGCCTGCAGCCACCTTCCGGTCAGCCGTTCACGAATATTGAAAGCGACGGTCGTTGGCGGACTTCAACGCTTTTAGGGATCGAATATGCTGCCCTCCTGGTTGATCCCACTTACAATCCTCCTGAACAGACCGAGTCATTGCCTAACGTGGGCACCGGGGTCGCGTTTGTTTCAACGATGAAAGGTCAGGGCCCGGCGCCCGTTTTTCCATCCCCAAAGATGCTGAGCTTCAGTGGCTACGAGTGGACGACCAGCACCGGGCCGATCTTCCACGCTGGGTCAAGAAACTTCTTCGATCCAGCCAACGTTTGGGTCGACAAAAGCGGTGCGCTCCATCTCCGCATTTCAGGAAGCCCCGGAAAATGGAGAGCGGCGGAGGTGAAGCTTAGCCGCAGCCTTGGATACGGAACATACCGTTTCCAGGTTGAGGACACCTCTCATCTCGAACCATCCGCTGTTCTGACCCTCATCACCTGGGATGGAGTTGGAACCGAGAGGAACCGCCGCGAACTCGACGTTGAGCTTTCTCGCTGGGGGTTCGCTGATAACACGAACGTGCACTATGTCGTCCAGCCCTATTACGTTCCGGTGAACTTCGTCCGATTTCGGGAGCCGCCAGGTGTATTCACGCATTCATTTCGCTGGGAGCCGGGGCAGGTGACGTTTTCGACGATGACTGGTTCGGGGGACGCGGCTGGCGACCGGCTCATCAACCAGCACGTCTTCACTTCGGGAGTTCCTTCCCCGGCAGGCCAAACCGTGCGCCTCTCCCTGTATGTTTTCGTTAAGGGCCGGGTTCCGCTGAAACATGAAGCTCAAGTCATAATTGACAAGTTCGAGTACCTTCCGTGATCGATTCACGCCAGCTGATTCGCTGTCTGCTGCTTGGAATTGTGCTCGTGTGCCTCCCCGCGGATGCACGTGCCCTCGATCCCAATCGTCTGCCGTCTCAATACGTCCGTCAGCAATGGATTGTAGGGAGCTCGTTTCCAGGAGGTGCTGTCAACGCGATCGCTCAAACTGCAGATGGATATCTCTGGATCGGAACCGACAAGGGCCTCTTGCGCTTTGACGGCTTTACTTTCAGCCCTGTTTCATTCACGCCATTGCCCGGGGCTTCCAACATTCCCATTTTGCAATTGCTAACGGATCCTGACGGACAACTGTGGATCCGTCCAGAAGGAGGCGATATCGTACGCCAAAACAACGGCCAATTTGAAAGCGTCCGATATGGAGATCGAGTGCAGACTTCGCAGATCACGGCTATGTCGAAAGACGGCAATGGAAGGATCGTTGTATCTGACATCGCCCGGGGAACGTTTCGTTTCGATGGGAGCCAGGCTGAGCAGCTGGCAGATCCCGCTGTGCTTTCCGGTTCAGCATCCCCGCCGATCATCTCTATGGCGCAAGGTTCTGACGGCAGGCTTTGGCTGGGCACCCTGGGCGTGGGCCTGTTCTTCTTTGCCGATGGGCGAGCGACGAGGGTTGATGCGGGGTTGCCTGACCGAAAAATCAACTGCTTGCTGCTCATAAGCAAGGACGAATTGTGGGTTGGCACTGACACTGGCTTGTTTCACTGGAATGGCAAGGAGTTTCATCGAATCGACTTACCGTCTGCTCTGGGCAGCGTTCAGGTCTTGAGTGTGCTGCGCGATCGAGATTCGAATATATGGGCGAGCACAACACGCGGACTCCTGCGCATCAATAGCAATGGCGCGTCCTTTTCAGCAGAGAGTGCGATTCGCGGCCACGGTGGCATTAACGCCCTGTTTGAGGATCGCGAGGGCAATCTCTGGGTCGGAGGTTCTCAGGGACTCGGCCGCATTCGCGACAGTACGTTTCTCACCTATTCGCCTGCCATCGATTCTCGATTCGAGCGCGATGGACCTGTTGACGTCGACAGGGAGGGCCGCACTTGGTTCGCTCCAGCGCAAGGTGGGCTGTATGCGCTTAAGAACGGAAGCATTCAATCAATTCCAACTGGGATCCCGACAAATGACGTAGTTTATTCCATCGGCGGTGATGGCGATGAACTGTGGGTCGGGCGCCAACAGGGTGGGCTCACGCGTCTGCTGCTTCGCGGTCGGGCAGTGACAAGCCAGACTTATACCAAGGCCAATGGACTCGCTCAAAACAGCGTTTTTTCCGTCTACCGAAGTCACGATGGCTCCGTATGGGCGGGAACACTAAGCGGTGGTGTCAGCAAATTCAAAGACCAGCGATTCACGAATTATACGACCGCGAACGGTCTTGCTTCCGATACGGTCTCATCCATTCTGGAAACCCGCAACGGAGAAATGTGGTTTGCCACCTCCAGGGGTCTGAGCTCGCTGTCGAACGGTCAATGGAGGACCTATTCGACGGGAGATGGTTTGCCCTCTGAAAGTGTAAACTGCCTTTTCGAGGATTCGTCTGGAGCTCTCTGGATTGGAACGTCTAACGGTCTCGCAGTTTTCAGCGCTAATCGCTTCCAAGTTCCGAGGGCGTGGCCCGACGCTTTGCGCGACCCAGTATTAGGGCTCGCGGAGGACAAGAGAGGCTGGCTCTGGATCGCAACCTCACATCACGTGCTGCAGGTGCGTCGAGACGACCTCGCAAAGGGCACTCTCGGGTCATCGGACGTTCGAGAGTACGGAACTGCGGAAGGTCTGCTCAGCAGCGAAGGCATCAACCGAAGCAGGTCTGTCGTCGCAGATTCTGAGGGAAGAATCTGGTTTTCCTTGGGTCGCGGGATTTCTGTGGTTGATCCGTCTCACATGCCTGACAGGTCGGCCCCGGCCATAGTACATATCGAGGCTGTGCTGGTGGATGATGTTCTTATCAGCGTCACGAGTCCAGTGCGAGTTCCACCTTCACCCAAAAGAATCGCATTTGCTTATACGGCTCTGAGTCTCGCTTCGCCTGAGAGGATTCGCTTTCGCTATATGGTAGATGGCTTCGACCGAAATTGGAGCGCACCCGTCGCCACGCGAGAGGCAGTCTATACAAATTTGCCGCCGGGCTCCTATCGTTTTCGTGTGATCGCCAGCAACAGCAGCGGCGTATGGAGCGATGCGGGCACATCGATGGAGTTTTATGTCCCCCCGGCGTTTTACCAGACGAACTGGTTTCGCTCGCTGTGCGGAGCGGCATTCCTGCTATTGCTGTGGGGCATTTATCGACTCCGTGTTCAGCAATTACAGCACCAATTCGCGATAGGGCTAGAAGCACGCGTCAATGAGCGGACACGCATCGCGCGCGAACTGCACGATACGCTGCTGCAAAGTTTTCACGCACTGATGCTCCATTTTCAAGTTGGTATCGACCTGCTCACGGAGCGTCCGGTCGAAGCCCGGAAAACACTCGAGGCCGCGATTGATCGGGCCGATCAAGCGATCAATGAGGGCCGGGATGCTGTCCAGGGCTTGCGAGCCTCCGCGGCCGAGACCAACGACCTTGCCTCGGCCGTAAGGATTCTCGGAGAAGAACTCGGGGCCGCTGAGACAAACCCGAATTATGCGGTCTTTGAGGTGGAGGTGGAAGGCGCGCCGCGGAATCTCCATCCGATCCTTCGGGACGAAGTCTACCGGATTGCAGCCGAGGCCTTGCGCAACGCCTTCCGGCATGCACAGGCACAGCGAATCGAAGTGGAAATCCTATACGGCGAACGGTGGCTGCGGTTGCGGGTCCGGGATGACGGAAAGGGCATTGACCCGAAGTTTCTTAGTGGAGATGGGCGCGCAAAACACTACGGTTTGCATGGCATGCGCGAACGCGCCCGAGTTGTGGGCGGTAAGCTGGCGGTCTGGAGTAAGCTCGATTCTGGTACGGAGGTAGAACTGAGCATTCCTGCCGCCACCGCTTATTCAGCTTCCTATCGTCGCCGTTCGTGGTTGTCTGAGAAATTCTCTGCGAAACGGGAAAATGGGGAAGCAACCGATGTTAAGGAAACAAAGAAAAGGTCATGAGCGGCGATGGCAATTCAATCCGGATTCTGGCGGTCGACGATCACCCTCTTATCCGCGAAGGAATCGCAACCTATATCGCTAGTCAACCGGACATGACATTGGTCGCCCAAGCCACTAATGGGCGCGAAGCTATCCAGCAGTTCCGAGAGCACCGCCCCGATGTCACCCTGATGGACCTGCAGATGCCAGAAATGAGCGGTCTCGATGCAATCATCGCGATTCGCAACGAATTTCAGGAGGCGCGAATCATCGTCTTGACGACCTATAAGGGGGACGTCCAAGTTATTCGTGCTCTGAAAGCTGGTGCACGCGCTTACTTGCTAAAGGGTCTCTTGCGCAAGGAACTCCTGGAGACAATCCGCGCCGTCCATGCTGGGGAAAAGCGCATCACCCCTGACATCGCTTCCCAACTTGCAGAACACGCAGCCGATGACAGCCTGACCTCGCGAGAAATCGATGTCCTGCGCTTAATCGCCGGAGGGAATGCAAACAAACTGGTTGCCGATCAACTCTCGATTACCGAGGAGACGGTCAAGTTCCACGTCCGGAATATTCTTTCTAAGCTTGGCGCAAGCGACCGAACACACGCCGTCACGATCGCGCTGAAGCGCGGAATCATCGAATTGTGACCTCCCCAAAAGAGTAGTCGTCGCCCCCCTTGTTTTGGCGTCTCAAAATCATGGCACACGCGTTTATGGTAGGGCGTCTGAGAGAGAGGGATTTTCTGCAACGTCTGTTTTCTATGTTCCCAAACGGCTGGCCGGGGCGAGGACTTCTCTTGCTACGGGCAGTGGCCGGAATTCTGCCGATTTGCGACGGCATCGCCAGCCTGATGGGAGCGGGTCCGAGTGGATCGGTTGCACTGCAAATAACCGCGGCCAGTGCAGGAATCTTTTTGCTCGCCGGTTTTTGGACGCCGATCGCCGGAGCACTTCTGGCGTGCAGCGATATCTGGCTCGCTCTCTCGGGCACCGCTCACCTGCGAAGTAGCATCCTCTTGGCAACCATCGGAGCCGCGATCGCGGTCCTCGGACCCGGCGCTTGGTCGATCGATGCTTTCCTTTTTGGCAGAAAGCGTCTCGATATCTGAGTGCGGCGAGTTCTCTTCAACGGATTGTCTTCAACAACCCACTCTAAAGTTGAGTTACCGCCCATCTCTATAGACGGGTTCCGGAACTGTTCCATCTAGGGTTGTTCCGCTTGCGAACCTCGTTCTACAGTGAGTGCCATCGATCCAAGGAATAACGAACAACAGAGCGTCTAAGGAGCGTGTTATGAATGCAGCGGTAAGTTCAGCGACCCAGCCCGGAACCCAATCTAAAGTCGACGCACTGGCCAGACTTGCCGCAGTCGGCCACGAATTAACGCTACCGCCCGTATCCGAGATCGCGCCCGTCGTCTTCGTCGTCGACGATGACGTCTCGGTCCGTGAATCACTGGAACTGTCGCTTCGCTGCGAAGGATGGCAGCCCCAGACGTTCGCTTCCGCGGAAGAATTCCTTAACCGCCCGCGAAGCCTCGGTCCGAGCTGCCTCGTCCTTGACTACTGTCTTCCGGACCTCAACGGTCTTGAACTACAGAAACGCGTCGCTGTCGAACGCCCCGAGATGCCGATCATCTTCATCACCGGCCAACACGATGTGCCCATAACAGTGCAGGCGATGAAGGCGGGTGCGCTCGAATTTCTGACGAAGCCCTTCAGCGATGACGTTCTGTTAGAGGCGATCCGCGACGGCCTCAACCGTAGCCGCACGGCTCTTCGTCACCAAGCACACATGCAGCAGCTCCGGGACCGTTACGCGTCCCTTTCCTGTCGCGAACGTCAGGTTATGGCGTTGGTAGTCTCTGGCCTGTTGAACAAGCAAGTTGGTGGGGAACTCGGGATCAGCGAGATTACGGTGAAAGCCCACCGTGGCAAGGTAATGCAAAAGATGCAGGCCGATTCGCTTGCCGACCTGGTGAGAATGGCCGCTAGGCTGCGTTTCCCACACGCCCCAGTCTTTCACGCTTAAGTCGCGCTGCGCGAGTACTGGTCAGACGTTTACGGTTAAAGCGCATTGAGGCCAAGTCATGCAGAAGATGACGATCAACTCCCTCGCTGACCTGGTGAGAATGGCTGCCAAGCTCGGAGCGACGGGCCCAGCGATTCACTTGATTTTTTTCACGATCACGCCGTTGTCTTTTCATGGGACGCAGTCATCGACTCGGCCACGGCGAACGTATTGATCAACACTATCGTCCAATAGATTGTCATCGAAGCTTCTGGCCTAATCGGGCTGTGTATTGGAGCCGACGAGAAGGGGTTTATATGTCAGGGAGCAAAACAGCAAGCGAGCGCTACCTAGTGATCGAAGGCCGACGGCACGAACCTACCCTCAAGCGTTTGGTGTTTGCGCTGCGTGATGAAGAGACTCTGCGCCAACGAATTGCCGGCGTGAGCGTCGTCGGGATTGGCTTTGGTGTTTGCAAAGCGGCAGCCGCGGAAAAGCTTGCAGTCGACTGTGAGGGCGACCACCGGGGTGCTCAATCGCCGAGGCAGGACCCGCACCATAGACTCGGTTTTTCGGAAACTCGACGTTTAGCAGGCGCAACTCTACAGTATGCAATCGCGGCCAGCGTTCTGATGTTTTATTCGAAGACTGTCCTGGGAGTCGCACTGCGGGCGCTTGTGGGCGGTTAGTTGTCGATTGGATTGTGGTGC
>DATJOA010000189.1:0-17860 GCA_035507635.1 Candidatus Acidiferrales bacterium | reverse complement strand
AATCACTCAATGCTGCTGGCTGGTGTGCCTGCCAGTTTACGGGATTGATGCTCCGGTTGACAATCTCTGTTATCTTCCTTAGCATCAATGACTTGAAGAACAATATTCACCCTGTATCCGGGAGCCCATCGTGATCAAGCTCGACATCATTAACGAAGTGGTGGCTAAAACCGGCATCACCAAGACCAAGGCGGAGTTGGCGGTAGAGACGGTGTTTGAGAGCATGAAGAAATCGCTGGCCGCCGGCAATCGCATTGAGCTGAGAGGATTCGGTGTGTTCAACGTGCGTCCGCGCAAGACCGGAATTGGGCGGAATCCGCGCACTGGGGCAGAGGTTTCCATTCCACCGGGGCGGGCCGTGCGGTTCAAGCCCGGGAAAGAATTGCAGTCGATCGACTAATTGTTAGCGGCTGAGGGCTGCGCGCTGGAAGGCCAGCCGTCGCAGCACTGGATGAAGTTGCTTCGCCATCGGAACAAAGGCTGTTCTCCACAGCTGGAACCAATTTTCCTTCAAAACAATCGTTAATGGTCCGGGATAACGTGCCGGCAATTCACAGAACTGGCTTTTGAAACGGGCCAGCGATCCCGGGCCAGGACCCATGTTGTAGCGGCGCGCGCCAAGGCGGTACATGTCGCGCATCGAATGCCAGTGCAGCAGCGCAGCCGAACCGCGGTGCTCAGCGTCAAACGCCGCCAGCAAACAGTGAGCCATGGTGCGGTCGCGAACAATCAGCGTGCTGCCGACTGTCGCCCCATTCAGAGTCACAGAATACAGGCGAGCACGATTGTAAAACTGGGCTCCGCGCATGAGCTCGAGATAAAAAGAAAGCGGACGCTCTAGCCGGAAATGCTTGCGTCGCGCGCATTCCTGATAGAGCGTCCAGGACTGCTGCAGGCCGAATGGCGAATCATCGGAGCGGAACTGATATCCCGCCTCCGCCCCGCGGCGAATCTTGCGGCGAGCCTCGCGGTCGAAGCTGGCCAATGTCTCTTCTTCACTGTCATGCAGTTCGACGATGTAGTCCTCCGAAAGGATCGGATAGTCGAGCATGTAGGGAAATGAGTCCACATCGAGCGCCTCACCCGCGGAGGCGAGTTCGGTCAGAACTTGCGGGTCCGAATGGGTGAAGCGTAGAAAAATAAATCCCTGAGCTCGGGCCCAGGCGAATAATCCGCGCAACATCGATTCCGACAAACCTATGGAAGAAGTTGTTGACGCCGGGCCCCGGAAGACCAATCCAACCTTAGCGGGACCGAACCCGACGCTCAAAATGCTCACAAAGGCCTGCGGATTGTGCTGGGAGCCGCATACAAGATAGCGCGGTGTGACCCATAGGCGGCGATAAGGCTCGTTCCAGAAGGGATATTGGTAAACCGAGGCGTCGGTGCGGCGGAGGAAGTCGTTCCAGGCTGGCAGATCGTTGCGGTCGAGCTCGGACCAGCGGCCGCGAATCGCCGCACTGGTCGACCGGACCTCGATATCGGAAATCGGGGCAGCCAGACTCATCTGGGAGAACCTAGTTGGGGAGGAATGGCTCGTCGCGGAGGAGGCGATCTGCCGACACGACTACGCCAAGGGGTGACTCAAGGCCCGTTTCGGTTGTGGGGAGACTGGGATCCCGAACGGTGCGTCCCGTGACGCGGTCCATGTTAGGGCATATGTAATACGGGGAAAATGGCCTCTTGGTAATGGCACGAAAGTGCCAGGTGTGCGCGGCAGGCTTGGAGCCCCGGGTCGGTGCATTCGTCGTTGGTCAGTCGTTGTTCGCCGTTAGCGTTGATTTCCCCCCAGTTTTTTCTTTTAGCCGTCCTCTGCGCGTCTTCGATCACAAAGCCGTCGTTTACAATGGAAATCACGCTAAGATCGGAAGATTCGCTCCTTTAAGATGATTGAATATCTGCATGTCGGAACCTAATCCCCCGATTTCCACCTCCACGATTGAGGTTTACTACGCGTTGCCGGTGCCGGAGGGGCCGAAGCCTTCGGAGCGGTATTGGCTGCATGCTTTGCTGCTGGTCCTGACATGCTTTACGACGCTGGTCGTTGGGGCCAGAATGGAGTTCAACTTCCTTCACAACCTGCCCGCGTTCACAGCTGGCAACGAATACATTCCCTTTTTTCCCATAGGATGGGTGATGGCGCGGCCGTCCCGGCTGCTGCTGGGTATTCCATTCTCGGCGACTTTGCTGGCGATTCTCCTGGCGCACGAGATGGGACATTACCTGTTCTGCCGGTACTATGGCATTCGGGCGACGCTGCCCTTTTTCATCCCGGCGCCGACGCTGATTGGGACGATGGGCGCGGTCATACGGATCAAAGGTAGGATTGAGTCGCGAACCGCGCTATTTGATATCGGCATCGCCGGGCCGATTGCGGGCTTTGTGGTGGCTGTCGCTACCTTGGCAGTGGCCCTCACTCTTTCAAAGCCGCTCGTTCCAGGAATGCCTCCGTCGGACCTGCGCATCGGCCTCCCGCAAATCTTTTACTACGTCCACTACATTTTGCGCGCTGCCATGCCCAGTCACGCGATCGGCGCTCTTCCGCTAAGCCAAGTCTATTTGCATCCCACTGCGATCGCCGCATGGGTGGGCATGTATGCCACCGCATTGAATCTCCTTCCCAGCAGCCAGCTGGATGGCGGGCACATTGTGTACGCGCTGGCTCCTTCTGCTCATCGCCTTGTCTCCCTGCTTACAATTGCCGTGCTGGTCTATCTCGGCTGGTTTAATTATGTGTGGTGGTTTTGGGCCGGACTGATTGTCGTGATGAACATCCTGACGTGGCGGCATGAACAGGCCCCTGAATATCCGCTTCTTCCGCGAAGCCGATGGATCCTTGGCATCGTGGCTCTGGCGATGCTCCTGCTGACGATCACCGTGTCTCCTTTGCAGCCGAGGTAATCATCGGATTTTAGGCGCAGGAGTCTACATTCCCGCGTCTCGCAAAATCGGCGAGGCCCGGACCACCCTTCTATGCATCGTTAGCGCGTCTTCGTAGACTTCGCTATTGAAACGTTTTAGTATGGCGCTGCTATGAAAAACTTCCTGGCTGTGATTTTGTTCTCCTGCTCTCTTATCGGCATTGCGTCGGCTCAAGTCGTGGAAGTCGACACCACTCATCCAACGAATCACTTCATACCGCGGGAAACTCTGGGTGCGGGCGTCGATCGGATAGCAGTGGAGGCCATCGACAAAGATCTGATGGAGCCGACTCTGGCGCAAACGCAGGAATCGGGGTGGCAGCCGGTGACCTATCGTCAGAACACTGAGCTGGCCGTGGAAGCGTGGCACTGGAATCCGAAGGGGACATGGAGCGATCCGAAAGGAAAAGGCTATTTCGTGGGATCGTCAACGCCGACGGAGATGCTCCGCTATTCCTACGGATACGCCTTGCCCCGGCGCGGTTTCACTCGCAACGATGGAACCGATAATGTCGGCTTCTCCCGGCTGACTGATGGCGATCTGAATGCGTTCTGGAAGAGCAATCCGTATCTGACGCAGCACTTCACCGGCGAGAGCGACACACTTCATCCGCAGTGGATTGTGCTTGATCTGGCTCAGATGCAACAGGTCGATAGCATCCGGATCGCGTGGGGCGAGCCATTCGCGAAACGATATGTCGTACAGTATTGGACGGGAGAAGATCCAATCCACCTGCCGACTCGCGGTGTTTGGGAAACATTTCTGCAGGGAAATGTGACTAACGGCAAGGGCGGCACGGAGACAGTGCGACTGATCGCCACGCCGATGCCGGTTCGGTTCGTGCGGATATGGATGACCGAATCGTCGAATACCTGTGATTCAGATGGACCGGGCGATCCGCGGAATTGCGTCGGATACGCGATCCGCGAACTTTATCTCGGAACAACGACGAAGAACGGAGCATTCCACGACATTCTGCGGCACACGCCGGATCAGGAACAGACCACGACGTACTGCTCCTCGGTGGATCCGTGGCACGAGGAATCGGACCTGGGCTCAACCAAGCAGGCGCAGGTGGGGTTTGATTTGTTCTTTACGAGCGGCGTGACACGCGGGCTACCGGCGATGATTCCCGTCGCCATGCTCTATGAAACTCCAGAAAATTCGGCAGCAGAGATTACGTATATCGAGAATCGCAAGTATCCGATTTCTTATGTAGAGATGGGAGAAGAAGCGGACGGCCAATACATGCTGCCCGAAGATTATGCGGCGCTGTATCTGCAGTGGGCGACCGCACTGCATAAGGTTGATCCGAAGCTGAAGCTCGGCGGTCCGTCATTTCAGGGAGTCAACCGCGACATTGAAGTATGGCCCGATGCGAATGGAAGAGTTTCGTGGCTCGGCCGCTTTGTCGATTATTTGAAACAGCACGGACGGATGGGTGATCTGGCATTCTTTTCGTTCGAACATTATCCGTATGATCCATGCCGAATCCCGTGGGGCTCGCTGTATGACGAACCCGAACTCGTGAGCCACATCATGCAGGTATGGCATGAGGACGGAATCCCTGCGAATCTTCCGATGTTCATCACGGAAGGAAATCTTTCGTCGGGAGCGAGCGAAACGTTCCAGGATATTTTCGCGGGAGTCTGGCTGGCGGATTACATTGGCTCGTTTCTGGATGCAGGTGGAAACGCTGTTTATTTCTTCCACTACCTCCCGCTGCACATGGAACCGGGATGCAATGGCTCTCCCGGAACATTCGGGATGTTCACGATCAACAACAATTATGAGATCCAGCAGCGGCTGGCGCAGTTCTTTGTGGCGCAGCTGATCAATCAGGAGTGGGTGCAATCGAGCGGCGGCGAGCACGAAGTTTATTCGGCAAAAAGTGATCTTGAAGATGGCGCCGGGCACGAGTTGGTAACCGCATATTCCGTGAAGCGTCCGGACGGGAAGTGGTCGGTGATGCTGGTGAATCGGGACCAGGAAGTCGCTCACAAAGTCCGAGTTGCATTCAGCGGTAAAGATGGGAAAGAAGAGAGCTTTACTGGACCGGTTGATATTTCGACGTTTGGCAGTGAGCAATACCACTGGCATCCGGGACAGATGAGATTCGAGGCGCATGCCGAACACGCGGCCGAGAGAACAATTGTGGCAACGACAAAAGGCTGGGCGGACCCGGACGGTCCAATCGTGCATTCAAAGGAAAATGCGGGGCGTGACACGGCGTACGAGATCCCGCCCGCTTCAGTCGTCGTTGTTCGCGGATCGGTCGGACCCTGAATCGAGCGAGGCTTACATCAGCCAAAGGGCGTCCACGTCGACGATCACTTGCGTACGCGGAATCTTCTGTTGGGCGGCATGGGCGAGCATTGCGCGCAACGTGGTGTTGAGCTTTTCGCGGCTGGGAGACTTCAGTACGAAGTGATATCTATAGTCGCGCTTCAGGCGCATGATCGGCGCGGCTGCAGGCCCGAGGACGCGGACTCCTTCATGGCGGGTCTGATCGAACCACTTTCCCAGCTTGCCGGACCACTGCAGAGCGTCGTCGAGGTTATTGCTGCGCACGAGGACGTTCGCGAGGGCTGAATAGGGCGGATAGTGCATCCAGCTGCGAAACTGAAGCTCTTTTTCATAGAAGCCGACGAAGTCGTGTCGGGCGGCAAACTGGACAGCGTAGTGGTCCTGAAAATAAGTCTGCAGAATGACTTTTCCCGGAGACTGGCCGCGTCCGGCGCGTCCGGCAACCTGGGTTAGAAGTTGGAATGTACGTTCGGCGGCGCGGAAATCCGGCAGTCCGAGGGCGGAATCCGCGCCAACCACTCCCACCAGCGTGACACCGTGAATATCGTGTCCCTTGGCGATCATTTGCGTGCCAACGAGAATGTCGAGTTCGCCTTCATTGAGGCCGGCGAGAGTGCGCTCGAAATCTTCGTGGCCGCGCACCGTGTCACGATCGAGGCGGGCGATACGCGCCTGCGGGAACATTCCGTGCAACAACTCTTCCAGCTTTTCTGACCCGGTCCCCAGAAAATAAACGTATTCACTGCTGCAGTGAACACAGGCTTTTGGAACGGGCGCAGTATATCCGCAGTAGTGGCAAACCATTTTGTGTTCGCGCTTGTGGTGAGTGAGCGCGATGGCGCAGTTGTTGCATTCGAGCTTCTTGCCGCAGGTTCGACAGAGAACGACCGGAGAATATCCGCGCCGGTTGAGCAGGACCATCACCTGCTCTTTGCGATCAAGGCGTTCCTTGATTTCGGCGGCAAGCTTGCGGGAGATGACCTGCTCGTGCCCAGTCTCTTGAAATTCCACGCGCATGTCGACAATCTCTACTTCGGGCAACGGACGCTGCTCAACGCGATCCGGGAGCTCAATCAGCGCATATTTGTTTTTCTTTGCGTTGAAATACGATTCGAGTGAAGGAGTGGCCGATCCGAGGACGACAACTGCATCCGACATCTTCGCGCGCATGACCGCGACATCGCGCGCATGATAGCGAGGCGTTTCCTCTTGCTTGTAGGAAGAATCCTGTTCTTCGTCGACGATGATGAGGGCAAGATCGGCGACCGGGGCGAAGACGGCGGAGCGGGTTCCGACAACGATGCGGGCTTCTCCACGCTTGATGCGGTGCCACTGTTCGGCGCGTTCACGGTCGGAAAGTGCAGAATGCAGAATCGCAACTTCGTCTCCGAAAATTTGATGGAGGTCGGCAGCAACGGCAGGAGTAAGGCCGATTTCTGGGACCAGAAGAATGGCGCAGCGTCCTGCCTCGAGCACGGACCGCATAGCTGCAAGGTAAATGGCAGTTTTCCCCGAACCGGTCACTCCGTGCAGCAACATCCCGGAAAATTTCCGCGCCGAGACAGCATCACGCAGCCGCGTAAGAGCAGACTTCTGTGGCACGTTGAGATCGAAGTCAAAGAGAACGGGACGTGGCTTCGCGCGGGAGATTGTGAAGTCGGCGGGTTCGTCTTCGAGCTTGATGAGCCCACGTTTGACCAGCGTGCTGAGCGTCGTGAGGGGAATATCGAGGGATTGCAGCCTTTCGACGGGAAGGCGTCCACGCGCGGCTGCGATCGCCTCCATGATCTTGCGTTGATTCTCGTTGAGCTTTCCGTCGGCGGAGATCAGGACTGCTGTCTTGACCGTGCGCCTGGCATCTTGGATTCCCGAAAGGTCTTCGCGGGCGATCCATTTTTTCCGTACCATGCCTTCCAGAATTTTGCGGGATGCACCAGTGGCCGAGCGGAGGGTCGCTTCTCGGATAAGCGGCCCCTGAACTGCTGAAATCGTGTCGTGATGCAGAACCTGGTTGGAACCTGTCTGGGCCGTGAGATCTGATTCTTCAGCCCGGGCGGCAAGATAGTCCAATGCCCGGAACTCCAACCCCTGTTCTTCGGGGGTGCGGCGCGAGCGGGCCGACGATCCGGACATGCCTGCGAGATGCAAAGCCATATGGCCCTGGCGGGTAATGCGGTATCCGACGATACGCTTGAACTCCGCGCTGAGGGGCAGCATCGTGCGAAATACTTCGCCGATGGGAGCGAGGTAGTAATCAGCGATCCAGCGGCCCAATCGAAGCAGCACCTCATCGAGAACCGGTGCGGGGTCAAGCACATCGATGACATTTTTCGTCGCGACCGATGGCCTGCGGTCGTGGAGTTCGGTCACAATCCCGGTCATTCGTTGCCGGCGAAAAGGGACGAGCACTCTGCCTCCGACAACCGGAGTGAGCCCGGCGGGCACACGGTAGGTGAATACCATGTCCAGCGGCACGGGGAGCGCAACGTCGCAGAATTCGGGCATTGAAGGGAAGGATAAACTACGCGGACATGTGGAACGCAGCCTGAAGGTGGACATCTTCAACCGCGTCAGTCGGTCATTGCGGGGGATTCTGTCGCCTGCCCAGGATAGACGAGGTTAGCCTTCCTGCTTCGTTGGCGGTGTCAGTCCCAGATACTTCATCACCATCTGCAGGTCTTTCCACGCCTCACCCTTCTGTCGCGGATCTCGGAGCAAAAATGCCGGGTGATACGTGACAGCGAGTTTCGATCCCTGCCACGAGGGATCCTCACTGCGTGCCCCGGACGGCATGAAGTCGTAGAAGCGCCCGCGAAGTTCGGACATGGGCGCGTTGATCGCCAGCAGATTTTTAGCCGCGACCGCGCCCAACGCCACAATCACTTTCGGCTTGATCACGGCGATCTGACGCATCAGGAACGGGGAACAGGTGTCGCATTCGTCCCGCTCTGGCGTGCGATTTCCCGGTGGGCGGCATTTCACAACGTTTGCGATGTGCACATCTTCGCGGCGAATGCCCATCGCCTTGATCATGTTGTTCAGCAGTTGGCCCGCGCGGCCGACAAACGGTTCGCCTTGCGCGTCTTCGTCGGCACCGGGGCCCTCCCCGACAAACATCAATTCGGCCCTCGGATTGCCAACGCCAAATACAATCTGCTTCCGCCCCTGCTTGTGCAGTTTGCAGCGCGTGCAGTCGCCAAGATCTTCGCGGATGAGCTTCAGCGCAGCGACGGGATCTGTAACACCCTGCTCAGGTTTTGGGTTGAGAACTTCGAAAATCGATTCGTCTCTAGGTTTCGATACTACGGCGGATTTTTTGGCGGCCATTTCGTCTCGAGCACTCAGGTCGGGCGCGGGTTCAGAAACTTCTGGTACGAGTTTAACTGAGGCTGTTTGTGCAGCACCTTCGCGCCGGTAAAAGTCGTATATGCCGAGTTCGTTGTAGTAGCGAAGCCGCTCGGCAATGGCGCGCCGCAGTTCGGGATTTTGAATCGAGGCCACAGGAACTCTCGGAATTATACGTGAGGAGATTGTGAAGAGATCTTTCGACTCTGTCGCGCAAGTCGCTTCGAACCGGACGCACTTGCATTACGATCACAGAGGCTGATCCTACGCTTTCAATGGAGATTTTCTGGAATGCCGCAACTTCACGGTCTGATCCAGTACGCGCTGGGCGACCTCCCACTTGGTGGTCTCGGCGACGTCGACGACTTCGTCGTGGGTGATGATCGTGACCGCATTGCGTTCGGAGTCAAATCCAACCCCTTCGCGGGAAACATCGTTTACCACAATCGCATCGAGATTCTTCGAGACAAGCTTCTGGCGGGCGTTCTCGAGGACATTCTCGGTCTCGGCAGCGAAGCCGACAACGATCTGGGAACCTTTCTGCAGCGAGAGATCTTTCAGGATGTCCGGAGTCGCTTCGAGTTCCAGCGTCATCGGGCCTCTGCGCTTGATTTTCTGGCCGGCGGCGGTCTTTGGGCGATAGTCGGAAACGGCAGCCGTCTTGATCACGATTGTCGACTGAGGCAGCAGATTGAGGACGGCATTGCGCATCTCCTCGGCGGACTCGACTCGAGTCACTTCCGCTGCGCCGGGAGGAGTGAGCGAAGTTGGGCCGCTTACTAGTAATACCCGCGCGCCACGGCGCAAGGCAGCTTCTGCGAGAGCGTATCCCATGCGTCCGCTGGACCGGTTCGTGAGATAGCGAACCGGATCGATCCTCTCGCGCGTCGGTCCGGCCGTGATCAGTACCGTCTCGCCCTGCAGATCCTGTGATGCCCCAAGAGCTTCCAGCACGGCAGCGACGATCGTTTCATTTCCGGCGAGCCGACCCTGGCCAGTCATGCCGCAGGCGAGATACCCCGATCCTGGCTCAACAATCTTCACGCCTCGCTTGCAAAGAATCTCCAGATTCGCCTGAGTCGCCGCGTGATTCCACATGTTGACGTTCATCGCCGGCGCGACGATGACCGGGGCCGTTGTCGCAAGAAAGAGCGTCGTCAGGAAATCGCTGGCGATGCCTTGCGCGAAATGGGCAATAACATCGGCGGTAGCAGGAGCAACGACCAGAGCGTCAATCGATTGCGCAACAGCTATATGTTCAATCGCGGAATTAATATTCGGCTCGTTCTCCTCGCCGGATGAGAACATGCCGGTGATGACCTTCTCTCCCGAGAGTGCGGCGAACGTGAGAGGCCTCACAAATTCCTGCGCCGCGCGAGTCATGACGACCTGCACCCGGATACCACGGTCTTGCAGCAGGCGCACGATCTCCGCTGCCTTGTAAGCCGCAATTCCACCGGTCACACCGAGCGCGATCTTCATGGAATTTTGATTATTGATGATTGATTGTCGATTCAAACCGTACAACCGACCGTTCGACAATCAGGCACTGAGCCTAGCTTTGTCCGAGAGCCTTATCGAGGGACTCGGATGCCTGCTCGGCGGCGGAGCGGGTTTCTGGGATTTCCCACTTTACCTTGCCCGCCCTGATTTCATCCTGCGCGATGCGGCAGGGCTTGCGCGAGTTTGTATCAACCACTGGGGGCGCGCCCGACTGGAGTTGCCGCGCACGCCGCGCTGCCACCAAAATGTATCGGTAGTTGCTGTCGAAACCTTCGATCAACTTCATTGGGAATCTCCATTCGAAGACAGGTTCGAAGTTAAATCACTGCCGAGCGTCAATCGATGCATTCCGCAGAACATGTCCAGCTTCGTGCCGCTCCGCCTCAGGCGATGCTGCCGGTCCGACGCCGGTCGAGCATCCCTCAAATGATACCGCGAAAACTAAGACTCTGCCGAGGTCTGGGGGTCACTAAAGGACGCAAGGATACGTTGCACCTTCTGCTTCATATTGGCCAGGCGTAAGCGTTCCGCGCGTTGCATGATCGCAGTCTCTTGTTCCGACAACGCCTTCTGGTCGCGGCGGAGGCGCTCAGAGAGCACGATGGACACAAGCCGGTCGGCAGATTCTTCCAGCCTGTCATTGATCAGAACGTAGTCATACTTGTCGTATTCTTCGATCTCGCGCTTGGCCGTGATCAGGCGGCGCTGGATGACGTCCTCGGAATCTTCGCCCCGGTTGCGCAGGCGCCATTCCAGCGTCCTACGATCGGGAGGAAGGACGAAGATGCTGATTGCGTCAGTGAGGTTTTGCTTGACCTGAGCTGCGCCTTGCACGTCGATATCGAGAAGAAGATCGTTGCCCTTGCGGCCTGCGTCACGAAGGAACTGGCGCCCAGTTCCGTAGAAATTGCCATGGACGCAGGCGTGCTCTAGAAGTTCGCCGGCCTGAATCATCCGCTCAAACTCATCGCGCGAGATAAAGAAATAGTGCTTGCCATTCTGCTCGCTGCCGCGAGGCGCGCGCGTAGTATACGAAATGGAGAACACAAGATTCGGGACCAGTTTCAGAAGCTCGTTCGTTAATGTGGACTTTCCCGAACCAGACGGAGCAGAGATGATGTAGACGAGTGGCTTGCGATTTTCGCTCATTCCAGGTTCTGCACCTGCTCGCGCGATTTTTCAATCTCCGATTTCATCGCCAGTCCAGCCTCCGTTATCTTAAGGGCCTCGCCAGCAAGACCGGAAGTCTTCGAAAGTAGAGTGTTGGCCTCGCGGTTCATTTCCTGGAGCAGGAAGTCGAGCTTCTTGCCGATCTCTCCGCCTTCGTCGAGCAGTCCGAGAAAATGCTGGATGTGAGTATCGAGGCGGACGACTTCTTCCTGGATGTCGCTGCGATCCACGAGCAGGGCGGCCTCTTGCAGGACGCGCTCACGATCCACTGCCGAACCGAGCAGCTCCTGAAGCCGCGAATTCAAACGCTCACTGTAATTTTGCAGGACAGCGCGGCGGTGCTGTTGAACGCTCTTGCTGGCTTCGGCAAGGTGGGCCATGCGCTCGCGCAGTTCACGCTCGATGCCCCGGCCCTCCTCCTCGCGCATCTGATTGAGTCGGCCGATGGCATCGCCAACCTTCGCCATCACCGCAGGCTCAATTGCTCCGTCCGCCTCATCCGTCGCGCCATCCAACGCACCGGGAATCCGTAGGACCGCGTTGAGATCAGGCTCGCTTGCCAGAGAAAATTCCGCAGCTGCAGCCCGGAAAGCAGAGATGTATCCGCCGACGATTTCGCGATTCAAAGAAAATGTCTCGCTGCTGGTTCGTTCAAGACTGAGAGAAACTTCGACATGACCACGCGCCATCTTCTCTTTGAGCAGGCGGCGAAGTTGCATCTCCAATGAATCTGTGCCCGAGGGAAGCCGAAAGTGCAGGTCGAGGAAGCGATGATTCACCGACTTCAGCGAGAATACGAATGCGAGCCTGCCGTTGGACTGCGCTTTGGCGGCAGCGGAAGGCGCTTCGGGCGTAACTTCGCCGCGCACCTGCGCAAAGCCAGTCATTGAGCGAATTGGACCATTCGAGGGCATGTTCAAGATCCAGCCACGGCATTCGTAATGTCCGCGTTAGCAAACTGCAATTCATAAAGACGGCGGTATGTACCAACCTGTTTCATCAATTCTTCGTGTGCGCCCGTTTCCGCGATCCTGCCGTTTTCGATGACCACGATCCGGTCGGCGCGGCGAACCGTCGATAACCGGTGCGCGATCACAAATACTGTACGTCCACTCATCAGGTTGTGCAGAGCGGATTGCACCAGAGCTTCCGATTCGCTGTCGAGTGCCGATGTCGCCTCATCGAGAATCAGAATGGGAGCATTCTTCAGAAGGGCCCGCGCGATGGCCAGACGTTGCCGTTCTCCTCCGGAAAGCCGCACGCCCCGTTCTCCGATGACAGTATCGTAACCTGAGGGCAGCGCCAGAATGAAATCGTGTGCCAGCGCAGCACGGGCCGCTGCCTCCACGTCTTTCATCGGAACGTTAGGTTGCCCATAGGCGATGTTATTGCGCACCGTGTCGTTGAAGAGCACGGTCTCCTGAGTCACGATGCCGATCTGCGAGCGCAAGGAGGCAAGCGTCACGTCCCGCACGTCGTGCCCGTCGATGAGCAGGCGTCCCCCGGTCACGTCGAAAAATCGAGGAATAAGATGGACGAGAGTGCTCTTGCCCGCGCCGCTCGAGCCGACAATGGCGATAACCTCGCCTCTTTGCACTTCGAGATCGATGTTATGCAACACTTCGTGCGTTTCGCCGGCGCCACCGTCATTCGCGTACGCAAAGCTGACCTGCTCGAAACGGACGCTCTCAGAGAATTTCGGCAGAGTCTGGGCTCGTGGCTTCTGCTTAACGTCGTCTTCAACGTCCATAAATTTGAAAATTTCCGACGACGCACCGAGAGCCTGCTGGAAATTGTTATAGAACAGCGCAAATTTTCGGACGGGATTATAAAGACTAAAGACCGCGGTGATAAAAGCCACGAAAACACCGGGCGTCATCTGATTATGAGCGATCCGGTCGCGTCCGAGCAGGAGCAACATTGCGATGCCGATGACTCCAAAAACATCCATCAGAGGAGAGCTGATCGCAGCCGCAGCCACGGAACGAAGATTTGCCCGAAACAGTCGGCCAGCTGCGGTGCGGAAACGCGATAGTTCCCAATCTTCCGTATTGAACGCTTTTACGATTCGGTTGCCTGTGATGGTCTCATGCAGGATGTTCTGAATCTCCGCCAATTTGTCTTGCCCGTGGCGTGTCGTATGACGGACGCGCAACCCGATCTTGCGCGAAGAAAAGATGATGACTGGAACGAACAGGAGCAGGATCCATGCGAGATTGCCTCCGAGCATCACAACAACGACGGCAACTGAAAGGAAGGTAAAGAACTGCTGCAGGAGTTCCGATAAGACCGTCGACATTGCATATTGCACGCGTTCGATGTCGTTGACAATCGTAGAGAGCAGAGTTCCGGTCGTGTGCTTGGAAAAGAAAGCAGCGGAGCGCCGAAGTAAGGCTGTGTAGAGATCGTCGCGGAGGTCAGTGATCATTCCGAATCCCGCGTGATTCACCAAGTAGGTTCCGGAATAGTCGCAGATTCCCTTCAGGACGGTCGAAGCGACAAGCGCGAATGCCACGATCGTCCAGGCATTCGTGAAATGTGAAGGTACGAATTGCTGGAGATAGACAACGTGATGCGTGCCCGGAATCTCGAACAGCTTGATTTCCTTTGAACCGGTCGCCGGATTCAGCACGCGGTCAAATACAGGACGTACCAGCAGGTATTTAAACGCGTCCAGCGCGCCTACGGCGGCCATGAGCAGCACCGAGGAGACAATCTGCCACCAATACGGGAGCGCATAGCGGATCAGACGCATTAGTTGACGCATGAGTCTCCCGCGCGGTCTGGCCCGCAGCCGCTTGCTGCCCCTGAAATTGAGATGCCGTGCAAGGCTCTATTTTACTTGAGTCCGCTTCGTGATCGAGGCCTTAAGAATACTCGAAGCTTGCTGCAATGTCGGGAGCACTGTCTAATTCGGGCTGTCGCGGTGCACGACCTTGATTCGATACCCGGCGCGGAGGAGATGCTTTCCGACTTCCTCCGCCATCATGACGGAGCGATGCTGCCCACCGGTGCAGCCAAATGCAATCGTTAGATAGCTTTTCCCCTCATGCACGTAATGGGGCAGCAGGTAGATGAGCAGTTTGGAAATCCGCGAGATGAATTCCCGTGTTTGCGGAAATGATCGAATGTATTTGGCGACGCGCGGATCCCGTCCGGTCAGCGGACGAAATTCCGGAACGAAATGCGGATTGGGCAAGAACCGAACGTCGAAAACCAGGTCGGCATCTTCCGGCACACCCTGGCGGAAGCCGAAACTCACGGAAGACACCAAAATGCTCTTTTCGGATGACTGTTCGAGAAATCTTTCGTTGATGTAGCTGCGAAGTTCGTGAACATTGAACTTCGATGTGTCGATCACGTAATCCGCAAGGCGGCGAATCGAACTCAGATGGCGGCGCTCTTCTTTTAGTGCAGACTTTACCGGAGAGTCCGTGCCCAGAGGATGCGGACGGCGCGTCTCGCTGAAACGGCGGAGCAGCACGGCATCTGAAGCTTCGAGAAAAACGACTTTCGTCGGGATCATCCGCCGGACAGATTTAACTATGCCGGGCAACTGCTCGAGTTTTGTTCCTTCCCGCACGTCGACGACCAGAGCTGTGCGGCGGATCCCCCGCGATCGAAGAGCCAGTTCCGCAAATTGCGGGATCAGTTCCACGGGAAGATTGTCGACGCAGTAGTAGCCCAGGTCCTCAAACGCCTTCAGGACTGAAGCCTTCCCGGAGCCGCTCATGCCGGTAATGATGACGAGTTCCGGCGTGCGCTGGACGGAGCGGGAGGATTTCGCCTTCTTGTTCTGAGAACGTCTCCCACTTGAGCGCGCAGATTTCCGGAAGGCCATGCACTGGATAGTAGCATCGAAGCCGACGCCCCGCTTTCCCAAGCGAGTGGCAACTGAGATACCGGCGGTTGCGCGGATTCCGGATTCTCAAAAATTGCAATTGCAGATTGTCTGATGGTGCGCGCACGAGTAATCTATGGCGTCATGAAAAAGTTCGAAGAGCTTACGGAACGCGAAGTATTGGCACTCGCGATTGCACTCGAGGAGGAAGACGAGCGTGTCTACTCGGACTTCGCCGAAGGCTTGCGCTCGGATTATCCCGCGACCGCCTCGATGTTCGAGGGAATGCGCGAAGAAGAATCTGGCCATCGTCGGCGATTACTGGAGCTTTATCGGCAGAAGTTCGGCGAGCACATTCCTCTTATTCGCCGCCAGGACGTACGTGGATTTGTCGAGCGGCCGGCGTTGTGGCTAGTGCGTCCTCTGCGCATTGAAGCCGTGCGGAAAGAGGCGTCGACCATGGAGGTCGAAACGCGGCGGTTTTATGAAAAGGCCGCGGCCAGAACTCAGGATGCGAGCATCCGGCAACTACTGGACGATCTAGCCACAGAAGAGCGCGGACACGAAGTGCGCGCTCAGGAACTCGACAAGCAGAAATTGCCGGACAATGTGAAGCAAGACGAAGAGGTCGCTCAACGCAGATTATTCGTCCTGCAGATCGTGCAGCCTGGCCTGGCCGGGCTGATGGATGGTTCCGTCTCGACCTTGGCTCCGGTATTTGCTGCGGCTCTCGCGACCCAGAAAAGCTGGGACGCGTTTCTGGTCGGCATGGCGGCATCGGCTGGAGCCGGCATCAGCATGGGATTCGCGGAGGCACTATCGGACGACGGGAGCTTGACTGGCAGAGGGCATCCCTGGGTGCGCGGATTGATTTGCGGCCTCATGACTGCCCTCGGCGGCATCGGACACACGCTGCCATTTTTGATCAAAGATTTCCGTCTCGCGCTGTGGGCCGCCGGCGCGGTCGTGCTCGCTGAACTGGGAGTGATTACGTGGATCCGACGCCGCTACATGGATACTCCCTGGGTTACAGCGGCACTGCAGGTCGGGCTCGGCGGCGTGCTGGTATTTATTACGGGAGTGCTGATTGGAAGTTCGTAGCGTCAACTGTTGACGAGCTCCCTAACCCTTGGTCCTAGTCCCTGACCAGCCAATCCATCGCCTCTTCCCGTGTTTTGAAGGTCGGGATGTCCCGCTGCGAGAAGGTTTTGAAATTCTCGTAAAACACGTGCGGCAAATGTTCGGTTCCTACCCATGCTGACTTTTTCACATAAGGACGATCCAGCGTGAGCACTTCCTTGATGCGAGTTGCGACTTTCTTGTCGACTTCTGCTCCTGTGAAGTCGCCCAGTGTTAGTACCGACCCGCGTTCGTGCCGCGCTACTGCCGCCCGCACCTGATCGAGCAGCAGCATCATCTCCTTTATCTTGCAGTGGCTGAAATCAATCAGGAAGATGGCTTTGTCTTTGTGCTTCACAAACGAGAGTCGTTCTTTCACTTCTTCATCGGAAATCACCCAAGCAGCGCCTCCACCACGCTATAGGCCCCATCCAGCGCGGCATCCAGCGCGGACGCATCTTTTCCCCCAGCTTCCGCTAAATCCGGACGCCCACCGCCCTTGCCACCAACTTTCTCCGCAACCTTGCCAACAACTTTTCCCGCCTGCACGCGCGAAGTGAGGTCTTTCGTCACGCCCACAATCAACGCAACATTTCCATCGGATGCCGATCCGATCACCACTACGCCCGACCCAATCTTGTCGCGGAGTTGATCAACCAGCGTACGCATCTGTGGGCGCTCCAGATGATCCACGCGATGCGCCAGCACCTTCACGCCCTTGACCTCTTTCACCTTCTCGCCAAGATTCGCCGTCGACGATGACGCGGACTTCATCCGCGCCTGGTCGAGTTCCCGCGCCAGCCGTTTGATCTCCGCATCTTTTTTCTCGAGCTCCGCCTTTAAGGCCTCAGCCGGAGAGAAAGATTTTTCCGCGTCGGATACATCGGAAGTGGGCGCCCCACCCTTCGTGGTTTTCGAAGGGTGGGTGGCAGCGAACGATGAGACGACATTCTCCAGTTCATGATCTCTCCGGAAATGTCTCAGCGATCCCTCTCCAGTAATCGCTTCGACGCGCCGCACCCCCGACGACACGCTGCCCTCCTTGAGAATCTTGATCAGGCCAATCTCGCCCGTCGCCGCCGTGTGCGTTCCGCCGCATAGCTCGGTCGAAAAATCGCCAATCCGGATCACGCGCACTTTGTCGCCATACTTCTCGCCGAACAGCGCCATCGCATGATACTCGTTGACCGCGACATCGATCGGCACGTCTGCGATGGTCTCGACCTTGCGGTTGCGGAGAACCTCTTTATTAATAATGTCCTCGATGTCCTGCAGTTCTTCGTCTGCGACGGCCGTGAAGTGAGAAAAATCAAACCGCAGATGCCCCGGCGCGACCAGCGATCCCGCCTGCTTCACATGCTTGCCGAGAACCTCGCGCAGCCCCGCATGTAGCAGATGCGTCGCCGTATGATTGCGCATCGTGGCTTCGCGTACGTCTGTGTTTACCACCGCATCCACCTTGTCTCCAACGCGGATCGTAGATTTCGCAATCACCTGGTGCGCACGCACTCCCTGGATCGGATAGTAGCAGCCGTTCACGTCAGCAATGACAGTGTTGTGATCGTCGGAATACAACCATCCGCGATCCCCAACCTGCCCGCCCGCCTCGGCGTAGAACGGAGTGTGATCGAGAATGATCTCGCCCTCGTATCC